>NZ_PYSV01000006.1 GCF_003028415.1 Deinococcus arcticus | reverse complement strand
CGTTGCAGCTGAAACCGCCGGGAGCCTGACGGCAGGCGTCTAGGCTGTGGCGCATGACTGGGGTGAAGTCGTAACAAGGTAACTGTACCGGAAGGTGCGGTTGGATCACCTCCTTTCTATCGGTACCTCTTCTTCTGTCTCTGCATCTTCAGCGCCCCCAGGAAACTGGGGGCGCTTCTCTTTTTACCCTGGGTATCGCCAGAGCCCGAAGCTTGAACCGGGTACACTGCCACACATGACCGCACCAGACAAAACGGCCTTTGAACAGGCCCAGCAGGACGTGCAGACCCTCAGCCGCAAACCCGGTAACGACGTACTTCTGAAGCTGTATGCCCTGTACAAGCAGGGCAGCCAGGGAGACGTGACGGGCGCGCGCCCGGGGGGCTTTGACTTTGTGGGCGGTGCCAAGTATGACGCCTGGGCCGCGCTGAAAGGCCTGGGTCAGGACGACGCACAGCGGGAATACGTGGCCCTGGTGGCCACGCTGAAAGCGCACAGCTAAGGACGTTGCACCTCACGTTACTTTGCAGGAGAGCACCGCAAAGTCTCCACTCCCGGTGCAACGTCCTTTTTTCGATACTCGCTCCGCTCGGTTGATCTAAAGATCAACAGCGAGCGACTTAAGTCGCTCGCTGCCAAGCCCCCGATCAACCGAGCGGGCTGGAACAGCGGCGCCGCAGAGCGAGTGGTGAAGCAAAGTGCCTCGCACTGGGAATGGACACGTTTCTGCGCCCTTCTGAACCGTTGGCCTGGGGGAGGGACTTAGGGGCTTCAGGCCGCAGGCGGGCTGCACCGGAACAGGGTGAGGCCCGCCTGCGCTTGGTCGGCGTGCGCCCCCATCCTCCCGAACCAGCGCCAAGCGCGCGGCCCCGCAGGGAACACGGTAAGCTGCGCAGCGTGAGTGAAACGCACCCACAGCCCCTGGCAGCGTCCGACCTGATGGCCTCGGCCCGGGCGCGCATGAAGACCCTGGCCGCCGAGTACGCGGCGGCGCTGCCGGGTCGGGACACCCACAGCCTGATGCACGGCCTGAGTGACGTGCAGCTGAGCTTTCTGCCCATGGGCGAGCGCGACGGCGCGTACGACCCCGAGCACCGCGTCATTCTGATCAACAGCCGCGTGCGCCCGGAGCGGCAGCGCTTTACCCTGGCCCACGAGATCAGCCACGCCCTGCTGCTGGGCGACGATGACCTGCTGAGTGATTTGCACGACGCCTTTGAGGGCGAGCGGCTGGAGCAGGTGATCGAGACCCTGTGTAACGTGGGGGCCGCGGCCCTGCTGATTCCCCAGACCCTGCTGGACGAGGTGCTGACGCGCTTTGGCCCCACTGGCCGCGCCCTGGCCGAGCTGTCGCGCCGGGCCGACATCAGCGCCAGCACGGCCCTGTACACCCTGGCCGAGCACACGGCGGCGCCGGTGATCTACGCCGTGTGCGCGGTGGCCCGCCTGGACGCCGAGGATCCGGAGGCGCCCGAGGCACCGGGCAAGGCCCTGACGGTCCGCGTGAGCAGCGCGGCGCCCGGCGTGAAATACAGCCTGCGCCCGGGCACGCCCATTCCGGCGCAGCATCCGGTGGCAGTGGCGCTGGATACCCGGCTGCCCATCGCGCAGGACAGTTACGTGCCGTTTCGCTCGGGTCGCCGCATGCCCGCACAGGTGGACGCCTTTCCCGACCGGCACCGGGTCATGGTGAGTTTTCTGCTGCCCACCCGGGGCGAGGGCAGCGCCTCCTGAACGCGGGCGACTTTACCCTGACCTTCGGGCGGCCGGTGCCCGGGGCGCAGCGCACGGCGCGTGGGTGGCAGGTGCGCTGGTCCGGCACGGCCGTGATGGGCATTCTGAACATCACCCCGGACAGCTTCAGTGATGGCGGCCGGCACCTCGCCCTGGACGCGGCCCTCGGTGCGGCGCGGGCCATGCGAGAGGCTGGCGCGCTGCTGGTGGATGTGGGCGGCGAGAGCACCCGACCCGGCGCCGCCCCCGTGCCGGCCGCCGAGGAGATTGACCGGGTGCGGCCGGTGCTGCGCGCCCTGCGCGGCGCTGACATGCTGCTCAGCGTGGACACCATGAAGCCTGAGGTGGCCCAGGCGGCGCTGGACGCCGGCGCGCATCTGGTGAATGACGTGGGCGGTCTGCGCGACCCCGAGATGCGGGCCGTCTGTGCCCAGGCGGGGGCCCCGGCGTGCCTGATGCATATGCAGGGCGAGCCGCGCACCATGCAGCGCGCGCCCCAGTACAGCGATGTGGTGGCCGAGGTGCACGGTTTTCTGGCGGCGCAGGCGGCCCAGGCCCACGCCGATGGCGTACCGGACGTGTTGCTGGACCCGGGGCTGGGCTTTGGCAAGACTCTGGAGCACAACCTCGCGCTGCTGCGCGCCCTGCCGGCGCTGGTGGCCCTGGGGTACCCGGTACTGGTGGGGGCCAGCCGAAAGCGGCTGATCGACACGCTGGCTGGGGTGCCGCTGGCCACTGCGCGTGATCCGGGCACCCTGGCGCTGCACCTGCATGCGGCGCGCGCAGGTGCCGCAGTGGTGCGCGCCCACGCCGCCGCCGAGCATGTGCAGGCCCTGCGGGTGCAGGCCGCGCTGGCGGGTGGGCCGGTGAGCACCTGAACACCTGCGACAGGTCGGCTGGGGGCCCTGCGGCGCGGCGCGCTGCTCTACACTCGGCCGTGATGACCGCTGACCCTCTGCCCCAGACCAGCCGCGTGGTGTTGCAGGGCCTGGAATTTCACGCACGCCACGGCGTGTACGACACCGAGGCCGCGCTGGGTGCCCGCTTTGTGGTGGACGCCGAACTGTATTACCCCTTCGCCGGGCTGGCCGATGAACTGGACGAGGCCGTGAACTACGCCGAGGTCTACGCCGCCATTGCCGCCGAGGTGACGGGCACCCGCCGCCTGCTGATTGAGGTGCTGGCCGACCAGATTGCCCGGCGGGTGCTGCGCGAACACCCGCGCCTGAGCCGCGTGACCGTGCGGGTGCACAAGCCGTTTGCGCCCCTGCCCGGTGTGTTCCGCGATGTGTTTGCCGAGTTGACCCTGGGCCGGACTGAAGGGTGAACGTTGACCCTGCCGATGACCCCCCCACCGACGCCTTTATTGCCCTGGGGGCCAACCTGGGTGACCCCGGCGCCACCCTGCGCTGGGCCGCCGGACAGTTGGGGGCACTGGGCGAGGTGGCGGGGGTCTCACGGCTGTACCGCACGGCGCCGGTGGGGGGCCCCGCCGGGCAGCCCGATTACCTGAACGCGGCCGTGCATCTGCGCACCGGATTGACAGCACCGGCGCTGCTGGCCGCCCTGCACGCCCTGGAAGCGCAGGCCGGGCGGCAGCGGCGCGAACGCTGGGAGGCCCGGGTGCTGGACCTGGATCTGATTCTCTACGGCCAGGAGCAGAGTCAGGGCCCGGAGCTGTTGCTGCCGCATCCCCGGGCCTGGGAACGGGCATTCGTGCTGGCCCCGCTGCAGGACCTCAACCCGGACCTGCGCCAGCCGGTTACCGGTGAAACCGTGGCCCAGGCGCTGCGCCGGGTGCCCCTGGCCGGGGTTGAGGTGGCGGGCCTCCTGCAGGTGCCCTGAGGCAGAGGGCCACTCCGCCGTGGTGGGCGCTGCTCCTTCAGTTCAGCGCGAGCGCACAGGGGAGGAGGCCCCCTGGCCCATCCGGCGGGCGGCGCTGGACACCCCGGGGCAGCCGCAGGGCGGGAACGCTATGCTGACGGGTGACATGAGCGAGCATACCTCCACCAACCGTCACGGCGGCCTCGGCCGCGCGCTGCTGTGGGTCGCCATTGCGCTGACCGTGGCGCTGCTGGGTTTTGTGACCATCTTCGTTTCGCAGCGCAACCCCATTTACAGTGACCGCGAGGCAGGCGGCATCAGCAAGTTCAAGTTTATTGAAGCCTGCAAGGAAGTGCTGGAGGACACACAGGACCTGACCGTGGGCGCCGGCGGTCAGACCCTGCCCCTGAAAACCCTGGTGGAACAGGGCAGCCCCCTGAAGCCCGGTGACGAACTGCACGCCGAACTGGAGGCCGAGCCCACCGAGATCGTGCGCGCCGCGCAACTGGCCGAGGGCGGCGGCTGGGCCATGACGCTGCCGGTGAACATCACCATTCACAGCGGCGAGCGTGTGAACACCCTGGGCCAGCTGCCCATGCAGTGCAGCCACGACAAGAAGAGTGGCAAGACCACCGCCCAACTGGCCCTGCCCGGTCAGTAACCTGTTCGGGCGCAGGCGGCACCCAGGGGACTTTCCCAGGTGCCGCCCTTGTGCTGTCGCGGGGCGGTCGCCGTTGCCTTTCCTGACGGTTCTACAGCGCCATGTCCAGACCGCTGAGGCATTCCTCGGCGATGGCGCGGGCCAGGGGGTCGCGGGTGCTGCGGGCGTAGCTGACGCCCAGTTGCAGGTGCCGCTGCCCATCTTTGCCCCCCAGCAGCTCCAGGGTCTGGTAGAACGCGAGGTGGGTGTGGGCCAGCAGCACGTCGCGCGTGCGCTCGGGAGGCAGCAGGGTCAGGATATCCAGCGCCTCGCCGTACAACCGCAGGGCGCGGGCCTGGTCGCCTTCCACGGCCCCCTCCCGGCCCAGTTGCAGGGCGCGGGCGGCCGTCAGGTACGCGCTTCGCATGCCCGGCATTCTAGAGGACGGCGTGCCCCCACCCCCAAGGAGCCTTTTGAGCCACTGGACCATTGAAAGTGCCCGCCCCGAAACCCTGCACGAAACAGTCGCCCTGCTGCCCGACCCTGCCGACGCGGCGCGGCGCCTGGGCATCATTCAGGGCAACGTGGCCGCCGGGCGCCTGAACCCCGAACAGTTTCATACCAGTTCCGAAGAATTCCGTCGTATGTTCCGGAATTGTTCCGACCGGAGGGAGTAGGAAAAGAGACGGATTTCCGGGAATTGGAGGAACATCCGGCTCTTTCCCGGATGTGACGGAAATGGACGGAATTCGTCTCAGCTGCTGCGCTCGCCGCGTGGACTCGAAGGGGTGTGCCTGATTCCGGCCGCCCCGCCCGTTCCCCTGCTGCCCCGCCTGCGCGCCGACGTGCCCGAGGCGGCGGCGCGGGCCTTTCTGGCGCACCTGCGCGCCCAGGCAACAGATCGCTGCCTGATTCTGGACAGCACGCAGGCGCCCCTGTGCCTGAGGGCCGCCCAGGCCGCCGGCTGGCACTTGAAAGAGGAGGCCGTGATCTATGCCACGGCCCTGAACGCCGGGCGCTGGCCCCTGGACCCCCAGGCCCGGCAGCTGACGGCCGACGACGTGACAGCGCCCGAACTTCAGGGCCTGCTGTCCACCCTGGACCGCGCGGCCTTGACCCTTCCGGACGGCTGGACCCTGGTGGGTCTGCCGGACGCCTCGGGGCGCCTCGCCGCGCTGGGGGCCACGGGGCCCGGTGGCCGCCCTGACACGGCAGGCATTGACCTCATCGGCGTGCAGCCCGGGGCACGTGGGCAGGGGCTGGGCCAGCGGCTGCACGCGCACCTGCTGGCGCTGGCGGCCCAGGCCTTCGGGGACCACGTGGGCGGCACGGACGCGGGCAACCACGCCATGCGCCGCCTCTTCGAGCGGCACGGGGCCGTCCTGACTCAGCAGCAGCTGATCTTCACCCTACCTTGACCCTGTGCCCGGCCAGCCGCTACAATCCTCTCTTGGTCAAGTGGGGCAGGGCGACCAACAGTTGTGCCTGGGCAGCGATGCCGGCGCAGCGGCCCGAACCCCAGACGGACGCGCCCCGACAGGGGAGAGCAACCGGACTGCAAAGGAGGCACTCACCATGCCTAAGATGAAGACACTGAAAGCGGCCAGCCGCCGGGTGAAGATCACCGCCACCGGCAAGGTCATGGCGTTCAAGAGTGGCAAGCGCCACCAGAACACCGGCAAGAGCGGTAACGAGATCCGGGGCAAGGGCAAGGGCTTTGTTCTGGCCAAGAGCGAATGGGCACGCATGAAGCTGATGCTGCCGAAGGGGAAGTGAGTTAATGCCTCGCGCCAAGACCGGGATTATCCGCCGCCGCCGCCACAAGAAGGTGCTCAAGCGCGCCAAGGGCTTCTGGGGCAGCCGCTCCAAGCAGTACCGCAACGCCTTCCAGACGCTGCTGAACGCCGCCACCTACGAGTACCGCGACCGCCGCAACAAGAAGCGTGACTTCCGCCGCCTGTGGATTCAGCGCATCAACGCGGGCGCCCGCCTGCACGGCATGAACTACTCCACCTTCATCGGTGGCCTGAAGCGCGCCGGTGTGGACCTGAACCGCAAGGTGCTGGCCGACATCGCCGCCCGCGAGCCCGAGGCCTTCAAGGCCCTCGTGGACGCCGCGAAGAACGGCAAGTAAGGGAAAGAATGCGGGGCGGCCCCAGCTGGGGCCGCCCCGCTGCTATGAGCCATGGGCCATAGGGTCAACCCCCAAAGCTCATGGCCCATGGCGCCCTACGGCTCGAAGGTGTCCTGAAAGGCGTAGCGGTCGCCGCGCACCCAGTAGTTGACGTAGGACGCGCGCTTCTGGCCGCTGTAGGTGGTGCGGCGCAGCAGGAACGCGGCGGTGCCCAGCGGCACACGCAGCAGCTCGGCTTCTTCCTGGCGCAGATTCACCGCTTCCAGGTTCTGCTCTACCCGCTGCAGCGGCACCCCTAAGCTGATCATGGTTTCGTGGATGCTTTCGGTGGACAGGTTGTGGTCCAGCAGGCCCGGCACCAGGGTGCCGTTGATGTAGCGCTTTTCAATGACCAGCGCCTCGTCGCCCGCCGTGCGCAGGCGGTGCACGAAAATCACCGGATCGCCGGGCTGAATCTGCAGCACGATGGCAATTTCCGGGGTGGCTTCAATCTGCATGGCGCGCAGCACCGTGGTGCGGTGGTCTGGGTGGCGGGCCCACTCCTTGAAGGGCCGCACCCGGAACATGCCCTGCCGGAAGCGCTTGCCGGTGGGAAAGGTACCGGCGCCCTGCACGCGGTACACGTAGCCCTCGCGCTCCAGTTCGTCGATGGCGCGCCGGGCGGTCATGCGCGAGACATCGAATTCGCGGGCCAGTTGCGGTTCGCTGGGCAGCGGCAGGCCTTCGGCGTAGTGGCCGCCCAGCAGGCGGTCTTTCAGGGTGGTCTTGATGAGCGGGTACTTCGCCATGCATCCCTCCGGGCGTGCCGCTGGCGGGCGGCGCCGTCTTCATCTTAAGTTTAGTGTCAGAAGTACACAAGGTTGCCTGGGATGTGACCGGGTCTGGAACAGCGCCCCCCGCCCCTAGCCGCCAATGTGCGACATCTCCACTTTCTGGCGCTGGGCGGCGCGTTCCTGCTCGCCGCGCTCCTCGCTGTAGCGGTCGCGCCGCCCGGCCCAGACCCCCGCGATCAGGCCACGCAGATCGGCGTCGCTGGCGCCCGAGCGCAGGGGCGCGCGCAGGTCGGTGCCGCTCCCCGCAAACAGGCAGGTGTACAGCACCCCCGCCGCCGACAGCCGCGCCCGCGTGCAGTCGCCGCAAAACGGCGCCGTGACCGAGCTGATCAGGCCCACCTCGCGGCCCTGGGCGTCGCGGTGGCGGGCGGCCACCTCGCCCCGGTAGGCCGCGCCCACCGGCTGCAGGGGCTCGCCGCCGGCGCTCAGGCGGGCCAGCACCTCGCCGGAGGGCACCACCCCCTCCAGATTCCAGCCGTTGTGGTTGCCCACATCCATGAATTCGATAAAGCGCACCGGGGCCAGGTCGCGCAGGGCCTGCCACAGGGCGTGCAGGCCCGCGTCGTTCACGCCGCGCTGCACCACCGTGTTGATCTTCACGCCCAGGCCCGCGTGCAGCGCGGCGTGAATGCCGTCGAGCACCCGCGCCGGGTGGGTGCCCAGGCCGTTCATGCGCCCAAAGACCTCGGGGTCCAGGCTGTCCAGGCTGACCGTGACCCGCCGCAGGCCCGCCGCCTTCAGGGCCGGCGCCAGGGCCGGCAGCAGCAGGCCGTTGGTGGTCATGGCGAGGTCCTGCACCCCGCCAATCCGGCTCAGGCGACCCACCAACTCGGGCAGGTCGCGGCGCAGGGTGGGCTCGCCGCCAGTCAGGCGCAGCTTCTGCACGCCCAGGCCCACGAAGAGGCGGCTCAGGCGCTCCAGTTCCTCGAAGGTCAGCAGTTCGGCGCGCGGCAAGAAGGCGTACCCGGGGCCAAACACGTCGGCGGGCATGCAGTAGGTGCAGCGCAGGTTGCAGCGGTCGGTCACGCTCAGGCGCAGGTCACGCAGGGGGCGGCCCAACACGTCGTGCAGCATAGGGCCGCAGCATACGCGCGCCGGCCCGCGTGGTGGGCAAGCCAGTCTGCTTTTGGGGGCTGGGCCTGCCTGCGCCCGGCCCCCGTTTTGCACCCGGTGCAGTACCGCCCCGGTACTGGTCTGGACCGCTGGGCCCAGCGTGGCGTGGGGGCCGGGCGCGCGGCCGCTACAGTGGGGGCACGTCCCCTCGCCGCACCTGTTTGCCTCGTTCCGGAGGAATGCATGACCCAGACCCCCACGGCCACCGACCATATTGACGCGGTGCTGCACGAAACGCGCGTTCTTGCCCCCAGCGCCGAATTTCAGGCCCGCGCCCGCATAGGCCGCGCCGAATACGAGCGCCGCTACCGCCAGAGCCTGGACGACCCGGACACCTTCTGGAGCGAGGTGGCGGGGGAACTGCACTGGTTTACCCCCTGGACCAGGGTGCTGGACTGGCAGCCCCCTCACGCCCGCTGGTTCGTGGGCGGCCAGACCAACGTGGCCTACAACGCCCTGGACCGCCAGGTGGCGCGGGGCCTGGGCGACAAGCTGGCCATTCTCTGGGAGGGCGAGGACGGCGAGGTGCGCCGCTACACCTATGCCGAGCTGCTGCGCGAAGTGAAACGGGCTGCGAATGCCCTCAAGGCCCTGGGGGTGCAGAAGGGTGACCGCGTGACCCTGTACCTGCCGCTGGTGCCCGAAGCGGCAATCGCCATGCTGGCCTGCGCCCGCATCGGCGCGGTGCACAGCGTGGTGTTCGGGGGATTTTCGGTCTCGGCCCTGGCTGACCGCCTCAACGACGCCCAGAGCAAGCTGCTCATCACCGCCGACGCCGGGCAGCGCCGGGGCGCACTCGTGAACTTGAAGCAGGGCGCTGACGAGGCTGCCCGGCTGACCCCGGGCCTGGAAAGGATGCTGGTGGTGTGCCGCGCCAACTGCGACGCGCCCATGCAAGAAGGCCGCGACGTGTTCTGGCACGACGCCCTGGCCGCCGCCAGTGACGAGCACGAGGCCGAGCCGCTGGACAGCGAGCACCCCCTCTTCGTGCTGTACACCTCGGGCAGCACCGGCAAGCCCAAGGGTGTGCTGCACACCACGGGCGGCTACATGGTAGGCACCTCCCTGACCACCCAGACGGTGTTTGACCTGCAAGACGACGACCTGTACTGGTGCACCGCCGATGTGGGCTGGATCACCGGCCATTCCTACAGCGTGTATGGGCCGCTGCTGTGCGGCGCCAGCGTCCTGATGTACGAGGGCGCGCCCAACCACCCCGACTGGGGCCGCTTCTGGCAGCTGGTGGAAAAGCACCGGGTGACCATCCTGTACACCGCGCCCACGGCCATCCGCTCCTTCATGCGCCAGGGCGACGACCTGCCGGCCCGGCACGACCTGAGCAGCCTGCGCCTGCTGGGCTCGGTGGGCGAGCCCATTAACCCCGAAGCCTGGATGTGGTACTGGCGCGTGATTGGCGGGGAGCGCTGCCCGGTGGTGGACACGTGGTGGCAGACCGAGACCGGCTCCATCATGCTGACCACCCTGCCCGGCGCCTTTCCTGGCAAGCCCGGCAGCGCAGGGCTGCCCATGTTCGGCGTGGAGCCTGCCATCATGACCCACCAGGGCGAGGAACTGGGCCCGGACGACGGCGGCCTGCTGGTGATCAAGCGGCCCTGGCCTTCCATGCTGCGCACCGTCTACGGCGACGACGAGCGCTACCGCAAGACCTACTGGGGCGAGATCGAGGGCGTGTATTTTGCCGGCGACGGTGCCCGGCGTGACCGCGACGGCTACTACACGGTCATGGGCCGGGTGGATGACGTGCTGAATGTCAGTGGGCACCGCCTGGGCACCATGGAAATCGAATCGGCCCTGGTGTCGCACCCCAGCGTGGCCGAGGCCGCCGTGGTGGGCCGGGCCGACGACGTGAAAGGCGAGTGCGTGGTGGCCTTTGTGCTGCCCCAGAGCGGCTTGACCGTGGACCCGAAGGCGCTGCGGGCCCACGTGACCAGGGAAATTGGCGCCCTGGCCCGCCCGGACGCCATTTACATTGCCGACGCCCTGCCCAAGACGAGAAGCGGCAAGATCATGCGCCGGTTCCTGCGCCAGCTTGCCGCAGGCCGGGCCATTGAAGGCGACACGAGTACGCTGGAAGACCCGGGCGTGCTGGACCGGCTGGCAGCCACAGCGCCAGTGTAGGGCGTCACCGCCACCATACCAGCAGTTGCACCTCGTCCAGCACGGGAAAGAAGTGCGAGGGTACTTCCGCCGGTTCTCTGTATGTGCGCCGCAGGAACCGGGCGTCCTCCGCCGTGACGGTGACGGGAACCGTGATGGTGAACGTAGGTTCTGGCGCCGGGCGAGGGGGAGTGGCGGGCCGTCCCAGGGCTGCCCAGGTGGCGCGCAGGTGCGCCGGACCGTGTTCGGCCACCGTGATCCAGGCGCCACGCCGAAGCACCCGCCGCGCCTCGGCCAGGGCCTGCTCGGGGCGAGGCAGATGCGCCAGCACCCGCACGAACAGGGCCAGATCGAACGTCGCGTCGTGGAAGGGCAGGGCCTCGGCGCGGCCGGCCAGAATGCCCGGGCCCGGGTGCGGGTCCACGCCCACGAACAGCCCCGCGTGCCCCCGCGCCCAGGCTTCCCGCCGCAGGCGACCGTCGCCCGCCCCCACATCCAGCACATGGAAGGGCCCTGGGCGTATCACGTCCAGCAGCGCCCCTTCCGGCCATGCCCGCCCGCACAGGCGAGAGAGCAGGGCGTCACGCGCCGCAAGCCGCGTCATTCCATCCGTCCAGATATCCACGTTCTTCACGGCTCACCCCAAATGCAAAGGCAGACAGCCATGCGCCATCTGCCTTGTGCCATCTGCCCTTCCCTTACATCTCCATGCGGGTTTTCAGGAAGTTCGTCATCACCGCGCCGCGTTTGTAAAACGGGTTGTCCATGATCTTGATGTACAGGGGAATGGTGGTTTTGGGCCCCTGAATCACCGTTTCTTCCAGGGCGCGCTTCATCCGGGCAATGGCCTGCTCGCGCGTGTCGTGGTGCACGATCAGCTTGCCAATCAGGCTGTCGTAGTGCGGCGGAATCACGTAGCCGCTGTAGGCGTGGCTGTCCACGCGCACGCCGGGGCCGCCGGCAAAGTGCACGTCGTCCATCTTGCCGGCCGCCGGGCGGAAGTCCTTGTCAGGGTCCTCGGCGTTCAGGCGGCACTCGATGGCGTGCCCGCTGAGCACGATGTCCTCCTGCTGCAGCTTCAGGCCGTAGCCGGCGGCGATTTCCAGCTGCAGCTTCACGAAGTCCAGGCCGCTGATCTCCTCGGAGACGCAGTGTTCCACCTGAATGCGGGTGTTCATCTCCATGAAGTAGTAATTGCCGTCGCGGTCCACGATGAATTCCAGCGTGCCGGCTCCGGCATAGTTCACATGCTGGGCCAGGCGCACCCCGGCGGCCAGGATCTCCTGGCGCAGGCTGTCGGGCAGGGTGGAGGGCGCTTCTTCAATCAGCTTCTGGTTGCGGCGCTGAATGGAGCAGTCGCGCTCGCCGATGTGAATCACGTGGCCCTGGCCGTCGCCCATGACCTGCACTTCCACGTGGCGGAATTCTTCCAGGAACTTCTCCATGATGATCGCGGGGTCCCCGAAGTACAGCCGCGCTTCTTCCTGCGCCTGGGCAAAGCCCTTGGCCAGTTCGTCCTGGGTGCGAATGACCTTCTGGCCGCGCCCGCCGCCGCCCGCACTGGCCTTGAGCAGCACCGGGTAGCCAATCTGCTTGGCCGCCAGCAGCGCGGCGTCGGTGTCTGCCAGCACACCGGTGCCCGGCACCACCGGCACGTTGCTCATGGCGGCAATCTCGCGCCCGCCGGCCTTGGAGCCCAGGGCGCGCATGCTCTCGGGGGTGGGCCCGATAAATACAATCCCGTGCTCGCGGCACATTTCAGCGAAGTCGGGGTTCTCGGCCATGAAGCCGTAACCGGGGTGAATGGCCTCGGCGCCGGTCATCAGCGCGGCCGAGAGGATGTTGGGAATGTTCAGGTACGACTGGTTGGAAGCGGGCGGCCCCACACACACCGATTCATCGGCCAGCAGCACCGGCAGGCTTTTTTCATCGGCAGTGGAATACACCACGACCGTCTTGACGCCCATTTCCCGCGCAGTGCGAATCACGCGCAGGGCAATCTCGCCGCGGTTGGCGATCAGGATTTTCTTGAACATGTGCTTGCCTCCGGCAGAAAGTCGAAGGGTCTAAGGGTCAAAGGGTCTAAGCGGGTTCAAACCTTAGACACTCAGACCCTTGGACCCTCGACCTTATTCAATGATGAACAGCGTCTGACCGTACTCGACCGGCTCGGCGTTCTTCACCAGAATCTCGCGCACGGTGCCGCCCAGTTCGGCTTCAATCTCGTTCATCAGCTTCATGGCCTCGATGATGCACAGCACCTGTCCGGCCTGCACGGTGTCGCCCACCTTTACGTAGGCGGGGGCGTCGGGGCTGCTGGCCGAATAGAAGGTGCCCACGATGGGCGCCTTGACCGGCGTGCCCTTGCTGGCGGTGGGGGCCGGGGCCGCAGCGGGCGCCTCGGGGGCCGGGGTGGGGGCGCCCGCTGCGGCGGCCGGGGCCGGGGTCTCGGCCAGTGGGGCCGGCGCGGCCGGGGTGGGCGCGGCGGGCGCCGGGGCGCTCAGGGGCTGCGGGGCCTGGGGCGGGGCCAGCGGGGCCGGGCCGGCGGCCTGCGGGCCGCGCTTGAGGCTCAGGTCAAAGCTGCCGGTGCGCAGGGCGAATTCGCGCACATCGGCGCTGGTCAGGGCGGAAAGAATCTGCTTCAGGTCATCTGGGTTCATGGCCCCTCCTTGCGGTGTCAAGCTTCGTCGTTCGGTCTGCTTCCCATCATGACGGCTGGGATCAGCGGCGGGGTGTTACCCGCAGCCTAACGCTCGTTTGGCTGCACCGAGTCTAATGGCAAAGCGAAGCGCCGCCCCCGGGGATTCCGGTGGGCGGCGCGCAGCGGCATAACAATCAGGCGCGGCTGAGGTACTGGCCGGTGCGGGTGTCTACCTTGACGTTGGTGTCCTGTTCCACGAACAGCGGCACCTGCACGGTCGCGCCGGTTTCCAGCTTGGCGGGCTTGGTGCCGCCGGAGACAGTGTCGCCGCGCACGCCGGGGTCCGTCTCCACGATCTTCAGAATGACCTGGTTGGGCAGGGTGATGTTCAGGGCCTTGTCGCCGTACATCGCCACTTCCACCTCGGTGTTCTCCTTCATGAACTTGGCGGCGTCGCCCACCAGGGCCGGGGGCAGGGTCACCTGCTCGAAGGTCTCCATGTCCATGAACATGAAGTCGGCGCCGTCCTTGTACAGGTACTGCATCTTCTTGCCTTCTACGTAGATGTCCTGCAGCTTTTCACCGCTGTTGAAGGTGCGGTCCACGATAGAACCCGTTTCCATGTTGCGGAACTTGGTCACCACTTTGGCGCCGCCCCGGCCCATCTTCAGGTGCGAGTATTCCAGGCATTCCCACAGGCCGCCGTCCATTTCCACTTTCGTGCCGTTGCGCAGTTCTGTCACGCTGATCATGGTGTGCTCTCCTTTTGCTGCTGCTGGGTTCTGGCCGGGGGCCCGCCTGCGCCCGCTACCTGCCGTGAGGGGGCAGAGCAGGGGCGCGGGGCCGCGCGGCAACGCTCCAGAGTTTAAAGCATTTGCCCTGTGTTGCGTGGGGGCGCCCGGGCCCTGGGCGGCTGGACGCCGGACCCTTCCCGCAGGCAGTGGGGGTTTGCTATGCTGTTGCGGTTGCACGCCCGCCCCCGCCCCCACAGCCCACAGAGGCTTACGGCGCGCGACGGGAGCGGCGGCGAAGAACGCCCGTAAGGAGACCGCACATGGAACTGAACGCCAAACCCCGCAGCAGCCAGGACAGACTGGCCGAAGGCCTGATCCCCGCCGTGGCTTACAACAAGGACAAGAACGTGTCCTTTGCCATTGACCGCAAGGCCTTTGACCGCGCCTTCCGCCAGCAGAGCACCACCGGGCTCTTCGACATCACCCTGGAAGGCGGCGAAACCTTCCCCGCGCTGGTCAAGACTGTGCAGATGGACAAGCGCAAGCGCGCGCCCATTCACGTGGACTTCTACATGGTCACCTACGGTGAGCCGGTGACCGTGTCGGTGCCGGTGCACACCAAGGGCAAGAGCCAGGGCGAAATCATGGGCGGCCTCGTGGACGTGGTGGTGCACAACCTGTCGGTCGTGGCCCCCGGCCCCCGCCGCATTCCCCAGGAAATCGTGGTGGACGTGACCAAGCTGGCCATCGGTGACCACGTCAGCGCCGGCCAGATTCAGCTGCCCGAAGGCGTGAAGCTGGCGGTCGAAGAGGACCTTGTGGTGATCAGCGTGCTGCCGCCCCGCCTGTCCGAGGGCGAGGCCGCTGCCGAGCAGCAGGCTGCCCAGGTGGCCGGTCTGGTCGCCGCTGGCGAGATCAGCGAGGAAGCCGCCGCCGCCATTCTGGAAGGCGAGGCCACGGTGGAAGAGGTCAAGGCCGAAGCCGCAGCCGACACCGCCGAAGGCGAGAGCGAAGGCACCGAGCAGAACGAGGGCTGAGCCCCCGCTGCCCCGGCCCCCAGGCAACCTTGCCTGGGGGTTTTTGTGGCTGGGCTGTGTGGTTGGCCCCTGGTGGGGTTCCTGAGCGAGTGGGGAAGAGGTGTTGGCCGAGCAAGAGCCATACAGGAGGCGACTCCCTGCACCTCTGGCTCCCAGAGCCCAGGTTCGGGGGACAGCCAGCAGGGAACAGCAAAGACGACCAGCGCGGAATCGGCTGGTCGTCTTTGCTGGGGTCTTTACGCGGGGCTGAGCTGGGCCAGCTGGTCAGGGGTGGGGTCCGGCTCTGGCCTGGGCAGGGGGCCCAGCACCACCCGGTTGGGGCCCCCGGGCTGCGCGCCGTGCAGGGTGTCCTCGGCCTCGCGCAGGAGGCTCAGGCCGTCGCGGTGGCCGCTGTAAAAGGCCAGGGCCAGGGTCACCGTGACGTTGTGGCCGTCCACCGGGCGCGAGGCCACGCGCAGGCGCAGGCGCTCGCAGATCGCCCGGGCGGCGCGGGCATCAGTTGCGCGCAGGGCCAGCACCAGCTGGTCGGTGCCCAGGGATCCCAGCCGGTCGTCCTCGCGCAGGGCGCCCTGCAGCACGCGGGCCACATGGGCCAGGCGGCGGGCCTCGGCGGGGGAGCTGGAGTCGGGGCCGGGGGCGTCCAGGCCAATCACGACCACACCCAGGCCCTCGGGACGATGGGTCACGGCGTCCTGAAGCCAGCGTTTCATGGCGGCGCCCCCCGGCAGGCCGGTCAGGGCGTCGCGCCCGTCGTGACCGTCGCCCAGCAGATCGCGGCGCAGGTCATCGGTGACCCGGCGCGCGGTGCTGTGCTGGCCCACCAGCATCACGGCGCCGGCCAGCAGCAGTTGCAGACCGGCGCCCACCACCGGCTGGGCGGCTGCGCCGGGCACGCGCAGCACGTAGGCCGCCAGCAGGGCCGCCGTGCTGCCCAGCGCCAGCAGGCTCAGGGGCAGGCTGTCACGCCGCCCCAGCAGCCACAGGTGTGAGGCCAGCACCACAGCGGCCCAGGGGCCCAGGGTGCCCATGGCCGGCAACTGGCCCGCTGGCGGCACCTGAAACAGCACATGCCACAGCTGGCTCAGCAGGTAGCTCCAGGCCACGGCCAGCAGCAGGCCATGCATCACCTGCAGCGGTAGCCGGGTCAGGGCGGTCAGGGCCAGCAGGCCCGCCACCAGGGCGCTCGTGACCGCCAGGGTGGTGTGCTCGAAGGCGTCCAGCGGCATGGCCAGCAGCTTGAGCAGCATGGCCAGCAGCACCACGGCCAGCACGTGGCTGCTCAGCAGGCGCCGGTCCAGTGGTCGTCCCCCCAGAATGGGACAGGCCGCTCGCCGGGCCGCGAGGTCAGGCAGAAGGTGGCGGGGAAAGCGGCGCATGGTAGGGGCAGTTCACCACGCGGCCTCTCACCGCCGCCTGACAAGTGCCGCCCAGCGCCCCCGGGCGGGCCCTGAGCCAACCTTCATGCTTGGGGGAGGGGGGCGGCCACCCGCACCCCCGCCGCCGCCAGGGCCGCGCGCAGTTCGCCGGCCAGCTCGGCGGCCTCCGCGCCGTCGCCATGCAGGCACAGGGTCTGGGCGGGCACCGCCACCTCCTCGCCACTGATCGCTGCCACGCGGCCCTGGATGGCCAGGCGCACCCCCTGGGCCACGGCCAGGGCGCGGGGCAGCAGGGCGCCCGGCTGGCTGCGGGGCCACAGCTGCCCGTCCGGGGCATATCCCCGGTCGGCAAAGCCCTCACCCAGGGCGCGCAGCCCCAGGGCGCGGGCTTCACGCAGCATCACGCTGTCCTGGCCCGCCAGACCGAAATACAGCGGCAGACCGGCGGCGGCGGCGGCCTGGGCAATGGCGCGGGCCAGCGTGGGGTCGGCGGCGGCCATGGTGTACAGCATGCCGTGGGGCTTGACGTGGGCCAGCGTCACCCCCTCGCGCGCGGCGACCGCCTTGAGGGCCTCGATCTGCTCGCGCACAAAGGCCGTGACGTCCTGCGGGGCAAAGGTCATGGCCCGGCGCCCAAAGCCCTCGCGGTCGGGAAAACCAGGATGGGCGCCCGCCGCCACCCCAAAGCGCGCCGCGAGGCGCAGGCTGTCGCGCATGGTGGCCGCGTCGCCGGCGTGGCCCCCACAGGCGATGTTGGCCGAGGTGACGGCCGCCATCACGGCCTCCTCGTGCGGGCTGCCCTCGCCCAGATCGGCGTTCAGGTCTATCTGCATGGGGGCAGCATAGCCAGCCGCTGGACTTATGGGCGGGCGTACCAGTGCCGCAGCGCTGTCTCGGCCTGCCGCAGCGCCCGTTCCTGGGCCAGCAGCGCGTGTCGGGCGGCGGCCAGGCTCACCTCTTCAAACTGCACCCGGTCGCCGGGCCGCAGCTGCGCCAGCCGGGGGTGATCAGCCTGAATCACCACCAGCGGCGTGGGATAGCCGCCGTGGGTGCCGGCATCGGGCAGCAGCACAATGGGCCGGCCATCGGGGGGCAGTTGCAGCAGCCCCGGCACGTTGGGCACGCTGGGCCGCGCCGGCTCGTGGGGGGCAGGCACCGCCTCGCTCAGGCGGGCACCCATGCGGTCGGCCTGCGCACTCACGGTGAAGGGCGGCCCGCAGAGGCTGGCCGCCAGCGCCGGGGTCAGGTCTGGGGTGGGCCGCACCCGCAGGCGGTGGTGGGGGCCCACCGGGGTGTGCAGCCCGGGCGCGGGCACAGCCCGTGGGGCCGGGGCGGGCAGGGCAGGCCCCCAGATCAGCCGGTCCCCGGCGCGCAGGGCGCGGCCCGCCAGCCCACCGAAGCCGCTGCGAAGGTCAGTGGCGCAGCTACCAAACACCTCCTGCCCCAGCAGCCCGCCCCGCACCGCCAGAAAGGCCCGCACCCCGGCCGGGGCGCCGCGCACGTCCAGCGTCTGCCCGGCTGCCACGGCCACCGCGCGCCACAGGGGCAGCGGTGCGCCGTCCAGGGTGGCCGCAAATGGCGCGCCGCACAGGCTGATCAGGGCCGGGGCGTCAAAGCGCAGCGCCGGGCCCAGCAGGGTGAGTTCCAGCCCCGGGGCCGCGCCCGGGTTGCCCACCAGGGCGTTGGCCAGCCGCCGCGCTGTGCCATCGGCCGCGCCGCCGCCCGGCACGCCCAGCGCGCGGGCCCGGCGCCCGGCGTCCTGCACGGTGGTGTGCAGCCCGGGACGCAGCACCTCCAGCTCGCCGCCCTGCCGTTCGGGTGATTCCAGGTCAGCCACCCTGGGCCCCCAGGTCCTGAAAACGCACCCGGTCCCCCGCCCGCCACGGCACGGGTTCGGCGCGGGCAAGATCGAAGGGCTGAAACGCCGTGTGCCCCACAAGGCGCCACCCCCCCGGCGTGGCGCGCGGATAGACCCCGGCCCAGGGCCCACCCAGCGCCACGCTGCCGGCCGGCACCTGTTCGCGCGGGGCGGCCAGGCGCGGCATCTGCAGTCCAGGGGGCAGCCCGGTCAGAAAGGCGAAACCCGGGGTAAAGCCCACAAAGGCCACCTCCAGTGGCGCCGCGCACAGGGCCTGGATGAAGGCCGCCTCGCTGAGCCCGGCGTGGGCCGCGCACCAGGGCAGATCGGGGCCGCCGAAGGTCACGGCGATGGTCAGCCGGCGCCCGGGGTGGGCTGGCTCGGCCGAGCCGGTGGCCAGCAGGCGGCGCACTGCCTGCGCCAGGGGCCCGGCGTCGGTGCGCAGGGGGTCAAACAGCAGCGTGACCTGCCCCAGTGCCGGGACCGCGTCCAGCAGACCGGGGGGCGGCTGCTGGGTCAGCCGGCTGACCAGGGCGCGCGCCTGCGGGGTGTAAACCACCAGTGCGGCGTCGCCCAGCGGCGTGAAGGTGGGCGCGGCGCCGGACATGGCCGCAGCATAGCCGGGCCCCGGCCGGAACGGTGGCGCCCGGCACTCGCTAGGCTGTGCCCATGCTTCCCCGCACCGTTCGCGCCGTGGCTGTGCAGCCCCAGTGGCACGCCACCGATTTCATCTCGGCCCCGCGCTTTCGCCGCTGGCTGCGCGCGCAGCTGAATGCGGCCCGGCCGCACCTTGCGCCGGACCGGCCCAATCTGGTCGTGCTGACCGAACTCAACGGCCTGCCGCTGGTGCTGCGTGGTGGGGGCTGGGCGCTGCGGCTGGGCACCTTCCAGCGGGTGGCGCTGGCGCTGTTTGTGGCCCGGCTGCCGCGCACCCTGCCGCTGCTGCTGCGCGAACGGGTTTCGCCGGTGCGGGCGCTGCAACTGGCGACCATAGACGAGAACGCGGCGCTGTACCTGCACACCTGCCGCGAGCTGGCGCGCGAGTTCGGTGTGTACCTGTGCTGCGGGTCGGCCCCCATGCCGCGCTACGAGCGCGTGGGCGCCCAGCTGCGCCGCGTGCCCGGGGTGCTGACCAATCAGACCGTGCTGTTTGGCCCCCAGGGCGACCTGATCGGCACCGCCGACAAGGTGCACCTGACTCCGGATGAAGAGGCAGGTGGAGTGGACCTGAGCCCCGGGCAGCTGGAGGAGCTGCGCGTGTTTCCCACGCCGGCCGGGGACCTGGGCGTGGCCATCAGCCTGGACGCCTTCCGGGCCGATGTGATTGGCCGCCTGGAGGCGCAGGGCTGCACGGTGCTGCTGCAGCCCGACGCCAATGGCTCGCCCTGGACCGCCCGCGAGGGCCTGCCGCCGGACCCCGAAAACGTGCGCGACCAGCCGGTGGCGTGGCTGGAGAGCAGCTGGCAGGTGACCGCCACCAGCCCCCAGATTCGCTACGCGGTCAATCCCATGGTGGTGGGCAACCTGCTGGACCTGACCTTCGATGGCCAGAGCGCCATCACTGGCCCCGCCGACGAGGCGCCGCAGCCCCGGAGTTACGTGATGACGGCCCCCCGCCCCGGCTTTCTGGCCCTGGCCCCCTGGGTGGGCGAGGGGGCCCATAAGACCCTGCGAGAACTGGGCGCGCAGCGCGCAGCGGGGAGCGGCCACCCGGAGGAAAACGCCTATCACACGGCTGTGCTGAGCGCCGACCTGACGCTGCCCCCACAGACCCGGCCCCAGCCCCCCGCCACCCCCCACGAAGAAGCTCTGCGCGCCCTGCTGCGCGGTGAGGCGCGGCCCTCCCGGCACGCGGGGGCCTGGCTGCCCCTGGCACTGGCGGCGGTGGCCCTGTGGGGCTGGCGCCGCAGGCGTTGACAAGGTCGGCGCGTGCTCATATACTTCCCCTCGCGCTTAGGACACCCGACAGCGCGCCCCACCACGCCGGGGGGGTTGGCCGAGTGGTTGAAGGCAACGGTCTTGAAAACCGTAGTAGGGCAACCTACCGGGGGTTCGAATCCCTCACCCCTCGCCAAACATGACAATCCAGACGCAGTATGGAGAGATGGGTGAGTGGCTTAAACCAAGCGTTTGCTAAACGCTCGTAGGGGTTATTCTCTACCGCGAGTTCGAATCTCGCTCTCTCCGCCACGTGTCACCCAGGATGTGCCCGTAGCTCAGCTGGATAGAGCGTCTGACTACGGATCAGAAGGCCAGGAGTTCGAATCTCTTCGGGCACGCCAGACAGAAACCCCGCCGCAAGGTGGGGTTTTCGCTGTTGTGCCCTGTGGTGTACTGGGCCACTTCTGTGCAGCTCTGCGAGTCCCTCCGGTTGGAGGAATGCTGTCCTGAGAGACCGCATGTTTCGGCAGCCGTAATACGGATTCCGTTCATTTCCGTAACATCCGGGAAGAAGGGGGATGTTCCCCGCCTTCGGCGCTGTTCCAGCCCAATTCCCGGAAATCCGCATCTTTTCCTGCTCCCTTCGGTCGAAAAAATTCCGTAACGAGTTACGGAATTTTTCGGAACCCGTATAACATCCGGGACGCCTCTGATGCCAAAGCCTCTTGAGAAGCGCGCAGGGGTGCTGTTCCATCGCCGGAGTCCCGTCTTTTCTCGTGCTCGGTCTGCAGGCCAGCACTGCGAGTCTGCGCACCCCTCGCCTGCGGCTCACCTGAGTTCCGTCTCACGTCTGCTGTTCAGAGACAGGTCCTGTGTCGGGCCTCTGCCCTCCGCCACTCCGGGGTGGGCAATGCCGGCCGTCGGAGAGCGCCGCCCTTCGGGTGTAGGGAAGCGGGCCGGAGCGCCCAGGCAAGGCCGCCGTGTGGTGCCTGTCCCGGCCTCCGGCTAGGCGCCGCCGCGCCGCGCCCGCTTCTCGGCCTCAATCGCCCGCTGCAACTCCTGAATCTGGCGCAGCAGCCCCAACTGCTCTGCTGGTGCGGCCCCCGCCACCTGGGTCTTGAGCAGGTCCACCTCGGCGCGCAGGGCGTCAATGCTCAGGCCCACCTGAATGTCGTCCACGGCCGCCGCTGCGTAGGCGCCCACCTTCTGCTCGTACTGGTGGCTGTTTTCCCGGCCAATCGTCCCCGAATCCCGCCCCTCGAACATCAGGCGGATGAGCAGCTGTTCTTCGGGCTGCCCCCGGAAGATGTCCAGAATGTCGTCGGGGCTCTGGGCGCCGCGCGCGGCCAGCATGACCTTGCGCACGGCCTCGTTGCGCCAGGGCATGGAGCCGTCCAGCTTGGCCAGCAGGCTGGGGTCCACCAGCAGCTGCTTCAGGAGCGCCAGTTCGCGGTCCTCCTCGTGGCGCGCGGTGCTCATGCCGGCAAGGTGGGTGTCGGTCAGCGTGCGGCGCTTGGCCTTGCTGGCAATCCATTCCATCAGGGCCTCGGGTTTGATGCCCAGCGTCTCGCAGGCGGCGGCGCGCACGCCCTCGGCAATCTCGTCCAGGGGGTCGAGGTTCTGCATGCGCGGCAGCAGCTCCAGCAGAATGCGGCGCTTGCCCTCGCTGGTGGCGGTGCCGTGTTTTTCAATGGCGGCCTGCACGCGGTAACGAACCTCGTCCAGTCCACTGGCCAGCGCCCGGCGCAGGCTGTCAACGTCGCCCGCCAGCAGGGTGTCGGCCGGGTCCTTCCCGCTGGGCACGCTGGTGGCGCGCACCCGGAACTTGGCCCCCAGCACCTGGTCCAGCCCGGAAAGGGTGGCCTTCAGGCCCGCCTCATCGCGGTCAAACAGCAGCACGATGCTCTGCGCGCCCAGGCGTTCGAGCAGCGTGGCGTGCTCGGCGGTCAGGGCAGTACCCAGGGAGGCCACGGCGCCGGTAAAGCCGTGCTGGTGCATGGTGATCACGTCCATGTACCCTTCCACTACCACCAGTTCGGTGCCGCTGCCCAGGCCAGTGCGGGCCTTGTCCAGGCCGTACAGCAGTTCGCCCTTGCGAAAGGCCTCGGTTTCCGGGGTGTTGAGGTACTTGGGCTTGCTGTCGTCCAGTACCCGGCCCCCAAAGCCCACCAGCCGGCCCAGGTGATCGCGGATAGGAAACATCACCCGGGCGCGGAAGCGGTCGTACACGCGGCCCGATTCCGGGTTCTCGGTCAGCAGGCCGGCGTCCAGCAGCTGCCTTTCGCTGACGCCCTTCACGCGGGCGTGTTTGAGCAGGCCGTCCCAGCCGTCCGGGGCAAAGCCCAGTTCAAAGGCGTCCACGGTGGCCGGGGTCAGTCCGCGCCGGGTCAGGTACTCGCGCGCGGCGGTGCCCAGGGGCCCGGCCAGGCTGTCGCGGAAATAGGCCAGAGCGAAGGCGTTCACGTCGTACAGGTCGCGGCTGCTTCTCTCGCCGTACTTGGCCTCCACCTGCACGCCCGCCTTTTCCGCCAGCTTGCGCAGGGCGTCTCCGAAGCTCAGGTTCTCGGTTCGCTGCACGAAGGCAAACACGTCTCCGCCCGCCTTGCAGCCGAAGCAGTAGAAATAACCCTGCTCGGTGTCCACCTGAAAGCTGGGGCTCTTTTCCTTGTGAAAGGGGCACAGGCCCTTCAGGCGGCCCTTGCCCGCCGGGGCGAGGCGCACGTATTCGCCCACCACGTCCGCGATGCTCAGCCGCGAACGAACGTCCTCCTTGGTGCCGATGTGTCCTCACCCCCCTGGGCACGCAGGCCCGTTAGACGGCCAGTGTACTCCCCACCCGACAGTTCCGGCTAGGGGGCAAAAATGACCTCTGGGACAACAAAAAATGGGGGCGGCGTGGCAAGGCCGTGCAGGGCGGCATTCCCTGCAGCGCCAGCCACGTAACCCTGCCTGAAGGCCCCCCTCATCCCCCCCAGGCGCAGGCGGGACAGGCTGAGGCATGACCACCTACAAAGTCAGCCAGCGCGACACCACCCACGGCCCAGACGGCGAGCACCACCTGATTCGCGGCCAGCACGCCAGCATGCGCCTGTGGCACCGCGAGGAGCCCGCAGGCGAGAAGCCCGAGACCCGCGCCGAGTACGAGACCCTGGGCTACGTGATCTCGGGCCGCGCCGAGCTGACGGTGGACGGCCAGACGGTCACGCTGGAACCCGGCGACTCTTACTGCGTACCCATGAATGCGCCGCACCGCTACCGCATTCTGGAGACGCTGACGGCCGTGGAGGTCACCACGCCGCCCACGGGCAAGTAACCGGCTTTCGCTGCCCCAGGCCGCGCCCGGAGCCCCCTTCCGGCGCGGCCTTTTGCTTGTGTGGGCCCTCATGAACCCCCCTTCAGCGCGCCGTCACCTCATCGCCCGGCTTTGCCGCCACGCTGGGGCGCATGAGCGACCCGACAGGCAAGCCGCTGGCCGGCAAAGTGATCGCCATTCTCGCCGCCGATGGGGTGGAGCAGGTGGAGCTGGTGAGGCCCCGGCAGGCCCTGGAAGCCGCCGGGGCCACCACGCACCTGATCAGCCTGAAGCCGGGCCAGATTCAGAGCATGGAAGGCGACCTCGTGCCCAGGGACAAGTACGACGTGGACCACACGGTCACGCAGGCCAACCCCAGCGACTACGACGGCCTGCTGCTGCCCGGCGGCACCGTGAACCCCGACAAGCTGCGGCTGGACGCCTACGCCATGCAGTTCGTGCGTGCCTTTTATGACCACGGCCAGCCCATTGCCGCCATCTGCCACGGCCCCTGGAGCCTCAGCGAAACGGGGATTGCAAAAGGGCTGAAGATGACAGGTTGGCCCAGTCTGAAGCATGAATTAGGACTGGCGGGCGCCGAGTGGATGGATAAGGAAGTCGTGGTGGACCGGGGCATTGTGACCAGCCGCAAACCGGACGATCTGCCCGCGTTCATTGAGAAGATGATTGAGGAGTTTCAGGAAGGGGACCACGGCAACAAGCGGTAAACAGGGAGAGGCGGGTGCCGGGAGAGGGCGGCCCGCCTTTTTCGTGCATATCTGGACTTGTGAGGGTTTGAAAGTGCTGCGCTGGACGGCGTGAATCGGGTAGCTGCGTAGGGCTTGACGCCGGGTGCATACCGGGCTATCTTGGTTTTATCACCGCCGAAGAGGGCGGGTTTTTTGTTTTGGTCGCTAGTTAGCCTCCCAGCTTCTTCAAAGGTCGAATCGCCACAACGCGCTGCATGGGTTCGCGGTCGGCGCCCCACATGGCGCGCAGGCGAAACACTTCCATGATCCGTTCCTCAGGCGTACGGTCACGCCATTCGGCTGAAGCTGGGGGCTCGGTGCCTTTCTGATAAATCTTGACGGTGGCTTTACGGGTCACGAATCCCCCAATTCTTCTATATCTGCCAGGTCCCGCAAACGGCCCGTGGCGCGTTTGTTCGTCTTCAAACTCTGTACGTCCAGCACAGGGGCTGGATAACCTGCCAGCGAGAGCATGACGCGGCGTGGATAAGCCTCACTGAAGGTCACGCCATCCAAAGTGGTGAGGAGATCAATGCGGTTCGGTTCGTAGCCTAACTGAACCACAATGTTTTCTGTCAAGAAATCCTGCTCGGTCAGGCCCAGACTGCCGAAGCCAAAGTCACGCAGGGCAGCCACAAGCCGCTGCGCATTGTCTGGGCTGACATCCAACCAAATGTCCAGGTCCTTGGTGTATCGGGGGTGGCCGTGAGCAGCCAGGGCGAATGCACCTGCCACCAGATAGCGCACTTGCCGTCCGTTCAGCGCTTCCAGAAAGTCGCGGAAATCGTCGGAAAAGTGCGTCATAACGTTAGTTTAGAACGGGCTCAGGTAGCCAGCGGCTTCCTGGCCCTCGCCTCGTGCTCAGCCCATTGCAGCGCTGCCCAGAGGTCCACCCCAGTCACCGCTACCACCGAGGCCAGCGCGACCCCGCATTTGTGCGTTTGGGGTTCCGGGTGCTGAGGGCAGGGAGCAGCGTGGCAATGTCCAGCACGTCGCCAGCCACACGCGACCACAGCCACTTGCCGGTGCCTGTCTGGGTCAGCAGTGCGGCGCCAGCGCCAATCTCCCGCACCCCGTACAGGCGCAGCAGCCCTTGGCGGCCCTCCAGGCCTAGCGTGCGGGCCAGGGCCCCTGGCGCCGCAGCTTCCAGCCCGCCCAGGCCCAGGCTGAAGTACCCCAGGAAATTGGTGACGCGGTTCAGGGCAGTGTTCGGCTGTGACGTCGTCATAAGGGAATGATCGGCGGCCCAGGTGAAGAAGAGGGGAGAAACAGATGGGCATGCGGGTCCTTCTCCCACACCCGGGCGCAGCGATGGGTAAGGAGGCTGCGGTGCCAGCCGCTCAGGCCAAACGCAACCCCGGCCTATGCAAAAAGGGGCCGGGGCACGAATTGAATGACGTGCAGGGCAGACTTACGCCTCGGCGTACTCCTCCACCGGCGGGCAGGAGCACACGAAATTCCTGTCGCCGTACACGTTGTCCACGCGGTTCACAGCCGGCCAGTACTTCCACGCCTTCTGGGTGCCCGTGGGGTAGGCGGCGGTTTCGCGGCTGTAGGCGCGGTTCCACGCCTCGTCCATCAGATCGGCCTGGGTGTGGGGCGCGTTCTTCAGCGGGCTGTCCCCAGCGGCGATCAGTTCGTCCTGCACGTCCTGAATCTCGCGGCGAATGCCCAGCATGGCCTGAATAAAGCGGTCCAGCTCGGCTTTGGGCTCGCTTTCGGTGGGCTCGATCATCAGGGTGCCGGGCACGGGGAAGCTCATGGTGGGGGCGTGGAAGCCGTAGTCCATCAGGCGCTTGGCCACGTCTTCCTCGGTGATGCCCGTGGCCTGCTTGAGCGGGCGCAGGTCAATGATGCACTCGTGCGCCACGCGCTCATTGCGCCCGGTGTACAGCACGGGGTAAGCGCCCTTCAGGCCCTGGGCAATGTAGTTGGCGTTCAGCAGGGCCACCTGTGTGGCCTTCTTCAGGCCCTGCGCGCCCAGCAGGCGAATGTACAGATAGGAGATGGGCAGGATGCTCGCGCTGCCGTAGGGGGCGGCACTCACGGCGCCGGTCTGGCTGTCGTTCACCGCGCGCACCGCGTGGTTGGGCAGGTAGGGCGCCAGATGGGCTTTGACGCCAATGGGGCCCATGCCGGGGCCGCCGCCGCCGTGCGGAATGGCGAAGGTCTTGTGCAGGTTCAGGTGGCTCACGTCACTGCCAATCAGGCCAGGCTTGGTCAGCCCCACCTGGGCGTTCATGTTTGCGCCGTCCAGATACACCTGCCCACCGTGCTGGTGAATCAGCTCGCAGGCTTCGGTCACGCGCTCCTCATACACGCCGTGCGTGCTGGGGTAGGTGATCATCAGCGCGCCCAGGTTGGCGCTGTGCTTTTCCGCCTGCGCCTTCAGGTCGTCCATGTCGATGTTGCCGTCGGCGTCCGTTTTTACCACGACCACCTGCATGCCCATCATGGCGGCGCTGGCGGGGTTGGTGCCGTGGGCGCTGGCGGGAATCAGGCAGACGGTGCGGTGCGCCTCGCCGCGCGCTTCGTGGTATTTGCGAATGACCAGCAGACCCGCGTATTCGCCCTGGGCGCCGCTGTTGGGTTGCAGGGACACGGCGTCGTAACCGGTAATGTCGGCCAGCCACGCTTCCAGCTCGGTCAGCATCTCGGCGTAGCCTTCGGTCTGGTCGGCGGGGGCAAAGGGGTGCAGCTGCCCGAACTCGGGCCACGTCACCGGAATCATTTCCGTGGTGGCGTTCAGCTTCATGGTGCAGGAGCCCAGCGGAATCATGCCGTGCGTCAGGCTGTAGTCCTTGTTTTCCAGGGTCTTCAGGTAGCGCAGCATGCCGTGCTCGCTGTGGTGCGTGTTAAACACGAGGTGGGTGAGGTAGTCCGTGGTGCGTTTCAGGCCCCCGGGGATGCCGTCCACCGCCCCCGCGTCCAGCGCCAGTACGTCGGCCGGCTGCCCGGTGATGGCTTCGATAACGTCGCCCAGGTCGGCTACCGTCACGGTCTCGTCCAGGCTGACCGAAATGCGGCTGCCTTCGTAGCGCAGGTTGATGCCCTTGGCCTCAGCCCGCTCGCGGATGGCGCTCATGTCACCCTCAAAGCTCACGGTGTCGAAGAAAGTGGGGGTCACCGTCACTCCGGCGTCTGTCAGGGCCCGGGCCAGAATGCCGGTCATACGGTTCACCCGCTCGGCAATCGTTCGGATGCCCTTGGGGCCGTGGTACACGGCGTAAGCAGCGGCCATATTCGCCAGCAGTGCCTGCGCGGTGCAGATGTTGCTGGTGGCTTTTTCGCGGCGGATGTGCTGCTCGCGGGTCTGCATCGCCATGCGGTAAGCCGTGTGCCCGCGCGCGTCCTTGCTCACGCCGATCACGCGGCCGGGCATAGAACGCTCGAAGCTCTTCTGGCAGGCCAGGAACGCCGCGTGCGGGCCACCAAAGCCCATGGGCACGCCAAAGCGCTGGGCGCTGCCAATCACAATGTCAGCGCCCATCTCGCCCACGGGCTTGACCACGGCGCTCGCCAGCAGGTCGGTGGCCGCAATCAGCAGGCCGCCCGCCGCGTGCACGCGCTCGGCAATGGGGGAGAGGTCGTGCAGGTCGCCGGACGTGCCGGGGGTCTGCACCAGCGCGGCGAAGGTGCCCTCGGGCAGTTCGGCGTCCGCCGGGCCGGTCACGATGTCGTAGCCGAAGTATTCGGCGCGGGTTTTGATCACGTCCACCGTCTGGGGGTGCACATCCTGCGCCACGTACAGGGTGTTGCCCTTGCTCTTGCCCGCCCGCTTAGCCAGGGTCATGGCTTCGGCGGCGGCGGTGGCCTCGTCCAGCAGGCTGGCGTTGCACACCGGCATGGCGGTCAGGTCCATCACGGTCTGCTGGAAGTTCAGCAGCATTTCCAGGCGGCCCTGCGAAATCTCGGCCTGGTAGGGGGTGTAGGCGGTGTACCAGCCGGGGTTTTCCAGCAGGTTGCGCAGCACGACGCCCGGCGTATGCGTGCCGTGGTAGCCCATGCCGATGTAGCTGCGGAACACCTTGTTCTTCTGCGCCACGGCTTTCAGGTCGCTCAAAGCCTGCGCTTCAGTGACGGGGCCGCCCACGTTCAGCGCGCCGTCAAAACGGATGCTTTCGGGCAGGGTGGAGTCGCTCAGTTCATCCAGGCTACCCACGCCCAGCACGGCAAGCATCTGGGCCTGTTCGGCGTCGGTGGGGCCAATGTGGCGGTCGGTGAAGTCAGCGGTCTGCAGCAGCTCGGTCAGGGTGGTTCGCTGGTGGTTGGGGGTCATGGGGACTCCTGGGAAGGGCTCTGGGCTGTGGGCCATGAGCCAGGGGGAAAAGACGGCAGAACAAAGGAGCCTGTGGGCGCGCGGCCCCAGGGCTCAAAGCTCATGGCTCACGGCCTCTGTCAGCCGTTCGCGCTGGTGTAGGCGCCCGCGTCCATCAGGTCGCCCTCGCCGGTCACGTCCAGCCTGAACAGCCAGCCACCCTCGTAGGGCGCGCTGTTGACCAGTTCGGGGCTGGCGGTCAGGGCGTCGTTGACGGCCGTGACCGTACCGCTGGCCGGGGCGTAGATGTCGCTGGCCGTTTTCACGCTTTCCACCACCGCTATCGTCTCGCCCGCCTCCACCACACGGCCCACCTCGGGCAGCTCGACATACACCACGTCGCCCAGCTGCTCCTGCGCAAAGTCGGTGATGCCCACGGTGCCGTCGTCAGAGAGCCATTCGTGCGAGGCGGCGTATTTCAGGTCAGAGGGGGTGTTCGTCATGGTGTGTATTCTCCGGGGTTTGGGGGGAAAAGTGTGTAGGAAAGGGTGCGCGGTCTGCAGGAGGCGGGAGGTGTTGACTGTACGCTGCCGCCTGTACCCCACTTACCCTTTGTAAAACGGCAGGTCCATGCGGGTGGCCGGATGGTCCTTGCCGCGCACTTCAACGTCAAAGGTATCGGCCGCAGCGTGGGCGGCTTCCACCAGCGCCATGGCAATGGGGTGGCCCAGGGTGGGGCTGCTGGTGCCGCTCGTGACGTGCCCGACGACGTGCCCGCTCACCTTGACGGGGTAGCCCTCGCGCACGGGCACCCGTTCCAGCCGCAGGCCGATGAGCTTGTGGGCGGGCGCCAGGCTGATGTGCTCGCGGCCCACGTGCGCCTTGTCCTTCACGACCCAGGCGTAGGTGCTGGACAGGGGGTGGATGGTGTCGCTGAATTCGTGGCCGTACAGCGGAAAGCCCGCTTCCAGACGCAGGGTGTCGCGCGCGCCCAGGCCAGCAGGCGTCAGGCCAATGGCCAGCAGTTTGTCCCAGACAGGTTCGGCCTCGCTGGCCTCCACGAACACCTCAAAGCCGTCCTCGCCGGTGTAGCCGGTGCGGGCCAGCATGACGCCGAACCCAAACAGCTTGGCCGCAAAGTAGGCGTTCTTCTTCTTGGTGCTCAGGTCCACGTTGACGTGGGGTTGCAGCAGTTCGGCGGCTTTTGGTCCCTGTACGGCCATCAACCCCCACCGGTCCGACTCGTCGGTCAGTTGCACGTCAAAGCCCGCCGTATGGGCGTTCAGGTGCGCCCAGTCCTTGGCAATGTTGCCCGCGTTGACCACCATCAGGTACTCGCCCTCGGCCACCATGTAGATGTAGATATCGTCCACCAGCCCGCCCTGCACGCCGGGCAGCCAGTTGTACTGGGCGCGGCCGGGCCTGAGCTTGCTTACGTCGTTGGTGGTCACGCTCTGCAAGAAGGCCAGGGCGCCCGCACCGGTCACGCGGAATTCGCCCATGTGCGACACGTCGAACACGCCTGCGCCCGTGCGGACGGCGTCATGCTCGGCTTTCAGGCCGCTGTACTGCACCGGCATGTCCCAGCCGCCAAAAGGCACCATGCGGGCCCCGGCGCGCAGGTGCGCAGCGTGCAGCGGCGTCCGCTTGAGCGGCTCTGTGGGGGTGTCGGTCATGGGAAAATCGTAGCGGAACGGGGGCTCGGCCGTCCGGGCGGTGCGGACGAGAACAAGGGGGAAGAGGGGGATGCAGCGCGCTGAAAAACCTGTCCAGTGGGAAGGATTTCCTTTCTTTTGGGCTGCTCTCCGTCGCCTGACGGGGAAGGCATGACCGCCTCGCACCTCCTGGCCCTGTTGCCCCCGGCCACACTGGCCAGGCGGGTGGTCGCCTTTCGCGCCGCGCACGGGATTCGGGACGCCGCTGCGGTGCCGCACATCACCGTGAAAGCGCGCAGCGGCCTGGGGCCTGACCTGGCCTGGCAGGTGCCCGCGCAGGCGGTGGCGGCGGCGCTGCAGCCTGTCCCACTGACCCTTGGCGGGCCACGTCTGTTTCCTGGGGGCCGCGCGCTGTACCTGCAGGTCCACAGCTCCGGCGCCGTGGGGCTTCACCTCGCGCTGCTCACGGCCCTGAACCCCGCCGAACGCTTTGGCTCTGAGGGCCCAGGGATGACGCCGCACCTCTCGGTGGCGCTGGGCCGGCGCGGCCTGAAGCTGGACCCGGTGCTGGAAGCCGCCCAGGCCACCTTTGCCGACCTGGAAGCCCACCCGCTGACCTTCACCGCCACCGAACTGGTCTGGCTGCGCAAGGCGGGGCCGGGGGCCGTCTATCTTCCGGTGGAGGCGTGGCCGCTGGGCGCCGGGTAGAGTCGTTCCATGCCCACCCTGGCCCAGCTCCGCGAGTTGCAGTCCATTGCCCAGGCCGGTCTGACCTACACCCGCGACCCCTACGACCGCCAGCGCTTTGAGCGCCTGCGCGACCTGTCCGCCGAGTTGCTAGCCGAACAGACCGGGCAGGCGCCGGCGGCGGTGGCGGGCCTGCTGCGGGTGGAAGAGGGCTACCTGACGCCCAAGGTGGACGTGCGCGCCGTGGTCCTGAATGCCCGGGGCGAGGTGCTGCTGACCCGTGAAGCCTCGGATGGCCGCTGGAGCCTGCCCGGCGGCTGGGCCGACCCCGGCGAGAGCCCCCGTGAAATCGCGGTGCGCGAGGTCCGTGAGGAAACGGGCCGTGAGGTCCGCGCCCGGCGTCTGCTGTCGGTGGTGGACAAGGCCAAGCACCCCCACCCGCCGGATCTGTGGGCGGTGTACAAGCTCTTTGTGCACTGCGAGCTGGTGGGCCCGGAGGACAGCGCGCACGCGGCCAACCTCGAAACCACCGACAGCCGCTTTTTCCCGCTGGACGCCCTACCGCCCCTGAGCCTGGGCCGCAACCTGCCGGCGCAGATTCAGCGCGCGGCCGAACTGGCGCTGAACCCGGCCCTGGGGACCGACGTGGACTGAACGCGGGCGTACCGTCTGCCGTGCGGGAAACGGCTTGACTGACGGGATGAACGTGCTGATCTTCGGAGCGACGGGCGGGATTGGGGCGGCCACCGCCCGCGCGTTTGCACAGGCAGGGGCCACGCTCACGCTGTCCGGGCGGGACGAGGCGCGCCTTCAGGCCCTGGCGGGTGAGCTGGGTGCCCAGGCCCGGCCCGCCGACCTGGGCTACGAAAGCCATGTGCGGGCGCTGTTTGAGGAGCTGCCGGCGCCACTGGACACGCTGGTGTATGCGGCGGGCGCGGCCCACCCCGAACCGCTGGCCGGGGCCGACCCGGCCCAGGTGCGCGCCGTGTGGAACGCCAACTATTTCGGGGCGCTGTGGGTGCTCAAGCATGGGCTGGGGCGCCTGAATGCGGGCGGGCGCGTGTACCTGCTGGGCGCCCGCCCAGAACTGGTGACGGCACGGGGTTTTACCCAGTACGCCGCCAGCAAGGCCGCCCTGGCCCGCGCCGCCGAGATCGCCCGGCTGGAACACCGGGGCCTGGAGCTGACCCTGGTGCTGCCGCCAGCGGTGGACACGGGGCTGTGGACCCAGGTGGGCCGGGTGCCCCGGGGCGCCCTGGCCGCCGGGGTGGTGGCGCAGGCCATCGTGGCGAACTGCGGGGGGCCGGCCCAGGCCGAGCTGCGGGTGGAGGGCTGAGCGCCTACCCCTCTTGTTCCTGGCGTGTCAATTGCAGCAGGCCGTCCACCAGATGCCGCTGGGCGGCGGCGTACAGGGCCAGCATCAGCCCCTCGGTCAGGGCGCGGTCCAGGCGGCCCCGCAGCAGGAAGCGCCGCACCAGAATCAGCAGGTCGGACGCCACGAACAGCCATCCACCCCGGCGCAGGTGCCGGCCCGCTGCTGGGGCCAGCCGGGGGTCGGCGGCCAGCAGGGCCATGCCGGAGAGCAGCGTGCCGTAGCCGCTGAGCGCAGGCAGGCTGGCGCGGTCGCCGCGCAGCAGCAGCGCCAGACCCACGCTCGCTGCCGCTGCGCGCAGCGGCCACGCGCCCCCGTGCGGCCGGGCCCCGCGCCGCCACAGCAGTCCGGTGTACGCCGCCTGGGCCAGCGCGTACCACGCCGCGCCCCGCCGGAACCCCGCAGGGTGGCCCTGGGGGTCGCTCAGGTGCGTGGCGGTGGCAATGTGCAGGCCCCCCAGCCCCGACGCCGCCAGCGCCCCCACCAGCAGCGCCGTGTCACGCCCAGAGCGTTCGGGGGCGCGGGCCAGCACCCCGGCCATCAGGGTCAGGATCAGGGCACTTTCGGCCGCCTGGTGGGCGCGGGTGTGGTCAGCCATGCCCGCCACCACCGTGGCAGCTGCCGCCAGGCGAAAGGGCCAGCGGATCATATGCCGGGCCTCTGGGCGGCCTGCACGCCGGTTTCTGTGGCCAGCCACGCCACCGGGCAGTCATGGGGGTCGGTGGGCAGCGCGGGCACCAGCAGCGCGCCCGCAGTGACACCCACCGTCAGGCCCGCGAAGCCCGGCAGCAGGCGGTCATAGAAGCCGCCGCCGTACCCCAGGCGCACGCCCCGCACGTCGTAGGCCAGGGCCGGCAGCAGCACGGCGTCCACCGTGGCCAGCGGCACCTGCGGCGCGCCGGCCGGCGGTTGCAGGGCGCCAAACCGGCTGGGCTCGGTGGCGGTGTGCCAGGGGTGCAGCGTCAGGTGCGGCGCCGGCCGGAAGCGGGCGCGGGTGGTCAGCAGCTCGAAGTTCGCGGCCAGCCCGGACACGTCCGCTTCGCCGGCCAGGGCGCGGTAGGCCAGCACCCGCCGGGCGCCGCGGGCCTGCAAAAAGGCCTGCAGGTGCGCCGTGACGGCGGCCGACCCGTCCGGCAGCCCGGCGCGGACCTCGCGTGCCCAGGCCCGCCACTCGGCCTTGGGGGCGTGGGGGGCTGGGGTCAGCCCGCCCACCGCTGGCCGTCGTGCAGGGTGACCCAGGGCGCGGCGTCCAGCGCGGCCGTGAAGCTCAGCAGACCGCTGCGCTCGTCCCAGCGGTGCAGCAGCGCCAGCGGCGGCTGGTACTGGATCACCAGCTGCTCGGTCTGCGCCCAGTCGGGCTGAAAGGTGGCGTCGGTGCCGGGGCAGGTCATGACCGTGGTGTGGGCGAAACTGGCGGTCAGCGGCATGTGCACGTGGCCGGCCAGCACCCGCACCACCTGGGGGTGGCGCTGCACCACCTCGCACAGCTCGGCGCGCCCCTGCAGCCCAATCTCGTCCAGCACACGCAGGCCTGTTGCTGTGGGCGGGTGGTGCATGAACAGCAGCGTGGGGCGACTGGGAGCCTGGGCCAGCACCCGGTCCAGCCACGCCAGCCGCGCCGGGCACAGCTGCCCGGCCCCCTGCCCCGGCCAGTGGGTGTCCAGGCCAATCAGGCGCAGCGGCCAGTCCTCCACCACGTACTGCAGAAAGCCGTCCAGGCTCTGGCCGGGCGGGGCAAAGCGCGCCAGCAGCTCGTCGCGGCGGTCATGGTTGCCCGGCACCACGTACACCGGCATGGTCAGCGGCGCCAGGGCAGCCTGGAATTCTTCGTATTCCTGCGGGTGGCCGTGTTCGGTGCAGTCACCCGTGATCAGCACGGCGTCGGGGGTGCGGGGCAGAGAGAGGAGAAAGGCCACGGCGCGGCGCAGCGCCCCGGCCTTGTGCGGCTGGGCGGTGTCTACATGCGGATCACTGAGCTGGGCGATGAACATGGGCGCAACCTCATGGGGTGAGGACGGAGCAGGCGCGCGGGCAGCGGGCCGGACGCGCTCACCGGAGAATGAAGGGCTTTATTGTGTCATATCGGCCTGCTGCGCCGGGGCCAGGTTGCACCCCTGGATGCGGCGCGGCGTGAACAACGCGAAGCCCCGCCCTCCCAGACAGGGAAGCAGGGCTTGAGGGGCGACCCCCCCCGGACTTACTGCGGCGTCAGGGCCAGGGCAAAGCTCTTCAGGCTCACGCCACTGAGGGTGGTTTTCAGGGTGGCGGCGCCGGTGCCCAGGTTGACGGTGTAAAACGAGGTGGTGCCGCCTGTGCTGGTGCTCAGGTAGGCGCTGCTGGTTCCGGTAATGTCAAAGCCGGTCATGCCGGGCATGGCGTCCACGCCCAGGGCGCCGCGCGAGGTCAGCAGGCTGAAGTTGCCGGCCGGGCCAGTGGGGTTGTTGCTGTGCAGCACCAGCGCGTCGGTATCGGCGTCAATGGTGAACAGCTCCGTGGTGGTGTTTGGGTTCACCGCGCCGCTGGCACTGTTGTTAAAAGAATTGGTGTAGGCAGCCGCCACCAGATTGGGGTTGGGGGTGCTCAGCGCGTAGGCATAGGTGCCGTCGTTGGTCACGGTGCCCGCCGGCGAGGTGCCCGGGACCGGCGCACTGTTCAGGGTCACGCGGAAGTTGCGGTCCGCTGTGCCCACCACGCGCAGGCGGTTGGCCACCGGGTTGAAGTCCATGGCCACGGCGGCCTCGCCCAGGGCCGCGCCGTCGCGGGTGGCAGCGCCAGCCATGCTCAGGCGGTAGATGTTCCCGGCGCTGGACAGGGCGTAGAGCATGTTGTCGGTGTTGCGCACGTCCAGGTCCACCAGCGTCTCGCCGCTGCCCAGACCCGTCACATTCATGGTGCTCAGGCTGGCGTTCGCGTTGTCCAGGCCGAATGACACCAGCTGGCCCCCGGTGGTCAGGCCGTACGCCAGCTGGCCGGCAGGGGCGGCGGGTGGGGTGACCGGATTGCAGGCGGCCAGAAGAAGCGAAGACATCAGGGCAAGCAGCGCAGTCTGTTTCATAGGGGTCCCTCCTGAGGTGGGGAAGGGCCCAGACCCTTGCTCCTCCTCGCTCCGATTGAAGCGTTGACCAAACGGTTCAATCCGAGCGAGGAGGAGAAAAACGGCTTCCGGGCGTGAAGCTGGCACGTCGGCTCTTTCCCGATGTGTCGGCGCAACAGACGGAAGCCGTATCAGGTGGCCGGGGCACTCCTGATCAGGGGTAAGCGGCACTGGGCGCGGTGGATCAGGCCCGCCGTTCATGCCTTCTTTAGGCTTGTGCCGTCCGGGTTATTTCTCAGCCCACCTCTTTGGGCCCTTTCAGGCCGGTTTTGCCCTCGCGGGCCTGCAGCACCGCCGCCACCTCGGCCGTTCCCACACCCACCTCGGCCAGGGCGAACAGCAGGTGAAACAGCAGATCGGCCGCCTCGGTGGCCAGTTCGGCCTGATCCCCGTTCTTGGCCGCCAGCAGCACCTCGCCCGCTTCCTCACTGATTTTTTTCAGCACCCGGTCCAGGCCGCCCGCGTGCAGCCGGGCCACGTAACTGTGTTCGGGCAGGGTGGCCAGCCGATCGGCAATGGTGGCGTACACGCGCTCCAGTGTGCCGTCCAGGCCGGTGCCGGGGTCGGGGCCCTCCAGCAGCGGCTGGTGGTAGCAGCTGTACGCCCCGGTGTGACAGGCGGGGCCAGTCTGCGCCACCCGGTACAGCAGGCTGTCGCCGTCGCAGTCGGTCTGCACGCTCAGCACGCGCTGGGTGTGGCCGCTGCTCTGCCCCTTGATCCACTGCGCCCGGCGGCTGCGCGAGTAATAGGTGGCCTCGCGGGTGGCCAGGGTGCGCACCACCGCCGCGCGGTCGGCCCACGCCTGCATCAGCACAGCGCCGGTGCGGGCGTCCTGGGTGACCACCGGCAGCAGACCGGTGTGGGGGTCAAATTTCAGGGTGCCGGGCAGGTCAGTCGTCATGGGGGCCCTCCGGGCAGCGCGTGGAAAGTGGGGCGTGGTCAGTGGAGCAACAGGCAGGCCCACTTACCACGGCCCACTCCCCGTTTCCCAGTCCGGCCGCACAGCCAGCCCCTCGCCCTTCAGGTATGCCTTGACCTGCGGCACCGTCAGTTCACCAAAGTGAAAGACGCTGGCGGCCAGGGCGGCGTCGGCGTGGCCGCCAGCGGGGCCACCCCGCAGCACCTCGCGGAAATCTTCCAGTTGGCCCGCCCCCCCGGAGGCGATCACCGGCAGGTCCACCGCCTGGGCCACGGCGCGCGTGGCTTCCAGGTCAAAGCCGGCGCGGGTGCCGTCGGCGTCCATCACGTTCAGGCAGATCTCGCCCGCGCCCAGGGCCTGCCCGCGCACCGCCCATTCAATCAGGTCCAGCCCTGTGTCCACGCGCCCGCCCGCGCGGAACACGTTCCAGCCGCCGCCCTGGCGCCGCTTGGCGTCTATGCTCAGCATCACGCACTGCGCGCCGTGGTGGTCGCTGGCTTCACGGATCAGCTCAGGGCGGCTCAGGGCGCCGCTGTTCACGCTGATCTTGTCGGCGCCGGCCAGCAGCAGTTGCCGGAAGTCGGCCAGGGCGTTCACGCCGCCGCCCACGGTCAGCGGCATCATCACCTGCTCGGCCACGCGGGCGGCCACGTCCAGCATCAGGCTGCGGCCCTCATGGGTGGCCGTGATGTCGTAGAACACCAGTTCATCGGCCTGCTGCGCCTCGTAGGCCTGGGCCAGGGCCAGGGGGTCGCCGGCGTCGCGGTGATTTTCAAAAAAGCGAACATTCTTCACCACCCGCCCGTTTTGCACGTCCAGACAGGGGATAATGCGCTTGGTCAACATGCGCGCCAGTTTACGCGGGTGCGCGCGCCCCGGCGTGGCCCCTGTCAAGAAGGGCCGCGCCGGGGGCCCCCTCAGGCAGATAAGCAAATCTTTAAGGTCCGCTCATGCGGTTTTGTTAAACTGGGGGTCACTGGTGGTTGACCACCGGCCGTTTCGTCTTCACCGGGCCCCTGCTGCCCACTTCCCTCTGCACCCAGCGTCTTCCTGTCTCTGTCTTTCTCCTCTGCGGTGGGGTCCGGCCCCGACAGTTTCTGTGCGTTCTGGATTCGGTCTCACCTGCACCTGGGGGCACTGTGAACACCCGCCGCATCCTGCTTGTTGACGACAACCACAACGACCTTGAACTGGCCCTGACGGCCCTGGATGAGGCCCCTGGGCGCCCCGAAGTGCTGGTGGCCTCCAGCGGCGCCGCCGCGCTGAGCGTGCTGCGCGAGGCCCGCGAGGCCGGCACCCTGCCCGACGTGGTGCTGCTGGACCTCAAGATGCCCCAGATGGACGGGCTGGCCGTGCTGGACGCCATCCGCGCTGAGCCCGGGCTGCAGGGCCTGCCGGTGGTGATGCTGACCACCAGCGGCGAGGGCCGTGACATCCGGGCCTGCTACGCCCACGGCGCCAGCGGCTATGTGGTCAAGCCGCTGGACTTCACCCAGTTCCGTGAAGCGCTGCGCACCATTCAGGCGTTCTGGACCCTACTCAACCGCGCGCCACGCACCTCGTAAGTCTCTCGCTGCCAGGCCCCCGATCAACAGCGAGCGACTTGGCCAGAAAATCTTCAGACTTCGCGCCCCTGGCCCCCGGGGGCGCTTACCCTGACCGTATGCGCGTGTATATCGGCTGTGGCGGCTTTAGCAACGAGGACTGGGCCGCGCCGGGCCTGCTGTACGAGGGGGTGCGCAAGGACGACTACCTGTCCACCTACGCCGCGCACTTTGACGCTGTGGAGCTGAACAGTTCCTTTTACGGCATTCCGGGCCTGAAAGCCTTTGAGGGCATGGTGCGCCGCAGCGGCGCCCAGACCCGCTTTGCCGTGAAGCTGAACAAGGTCTTTACCCACGAGCGCGCGCCCACCGACGCCGATTTTGACCGCATGCTGCAAAGCCCGGAGCCGCTGCGCGAAGCAGGCGTGATGGGGCCCTACCTGGCGCAGTTTCCCTACTCGTTTCACCGCACCGCCGAGAACCGCAAGTACCTGCAGGGGCTGGCGGAACGCTTTGCCGGCCACGAACTGGCCGTGGAACTGCGCGGCGCCGACTGGGACCTCCCCGAGGTGCGAAGCGGCATGGCCGAGCGCGGCCTGATCTGGGTGAGCCCCGACTACCCACCCGCCGGCGGTCTGCCCGAGCCGCAGCTGCACGCCACGGGCGACGTGGGGTATCTGCGGCTGCACGGGCGCAACGCGGGTAGCTGGTGGGAAGGCCAGAGTGCCGCCGAGCGCCACGATTACCGCTACAACCGCGCCGAGATGGACGAGTGGGCCCAGAAAATCGCCCTGGTGCAGGGGGACCTGTCTGAGCTGTATATCTTTTTCGAGAACACCACCAAGGGCCACGCCCTGAAAAACATTCCCATGCTGCGCGAGGCCCTGAATGCCCACGGCGTGCCGGTGGCCACCCCGGACCCGGCGGCGCGCGCGGTGGACCCGGGCCGCCTGCTGTAGGGCACCTTTCCCCGGCGCCGCGCGGCTGTCCGTCATGACCTTCCGAATTGGCCCCTTCGGGATTGGCCTGTCGTAATGGCCTCGTAACGCCCCGGGGCGAGGCTCGCCGCATGGAGGTCTTTCATGCGGAATCCTGAACGGCGCAGACTTGAACGGACGCCGGCCACGCAGCTGGGCCAGCCGGGCACCCCAGGCCAGGAGGGCGGGCCATGAGCCGCCCGCCCCAGGCGCCCCGCCCCCACGACCCCCACGCGGGCCCGCAGCGCACCACGCCCCCCCGGGGCACGCTGATGGTGATTGCCGTGCTGGTGCTGAGCATCTCCACCCTGTGGCTGCTGGTCCTGGGCATCTTCCAGGGACGGGCCTGAGATGCGCCGCGCGCCGCAAGCCCCGCGCCTGGACCACCACGCCCTGGAGCGCTACGAGCGCATCTGGCTGGGGGTGGCCGTGGTCATGACCGTGTTGCTGTTCGTGGGTGTGCTGAGCAGCCTGATCAGCGGCACCTACCCTCGCCTGAGCGGCCAGGGGGGCGGCCACAGCATGGCCGTAACCAAGGGCCGCGTGGACCCCGCCAACCTGGCCGCCACGCCCTTTGCCCGGCCGGGGCTGGTGGTGGACGCGGCCGGGCAGCCGGTGGTGAATGCCCAGGGCACGCTGGACGCCTACATCGTGGCGGGGAACTTCACCTTTCAGCCGGCGGTGCTGCGCCTGCCGGCCGGGCGCCCCGTCACCCTGCACGTGACCGCCACCGATGTCGCCCACGGCTTTCAGATCACCGGCACGAACGTCAACGTGGAACTGCTGCCCGGCCACGTGGCCACCCTGACCGTCACCTTCCGCAGGAGCGGCGAGCAGCACGTCATCTGCAACGAATACTGCGGCCTGGGCCACCACAACATGATCACCCGCTTTCTGGTGGAGCCGCCTGCCCCGGCGGCCAAGGAGTAACTGTGACCACCGTTCCTGCGCAACCGGGGGTGGGCCGTTCGCCCGCCGCCCTGGACGCGGCCACCCTGACCAGCCTGAAAAAGCTCACGCAGTATTACATCGTCACGGCCTTTCTGGCCCTGCTGATCGGCGTGCTGCTGGGCCCCTTGCAGGCGCTGAACTACGGCGGCGTGAATGTCTACGACTTTCCGCTGCTGAAAAACCTGATCAAGTCCTATTACCAGGGCCTGACCCTGCACGGGGTGCTCAACGCCCTGGTCTTTACCCAGTTCTTTATCAGCGGCTGGATGCTGTACCTGCCCGCGCGTGACCTGAACGTGCGCCCCAACATGCGTTTTGCGTGGTTTACCTATCTCACCATGACCGCCGGCCTGCTGACGGCCGCCGTGCCGCTGCTCACGAACGACGCCACCGTGCTCTACACCTTCTACCCGCCGCTGGAAGGCAGCCCGGTCTTTTACATCGGCGCGGCCGTGATGGTGGCGGCCAGCCTGCTGGTGGCGGCGCAGGTGGTGGGGCTGTGGCTGGGCTGGAAACGCGCTCACCCGGGCCGCGTAACCCCGCTGGTGGCGTATATGAGCGTGGCGACGTGGCTGATGTGGGGCGTGGCCTCGCTGGGGCTGGTGATTGAGGTGGTGGTCATGCTGATTCCCTGGTCGCTGGGCCTGACGCGCGGCGTGGACCCGCTGCTGGCCCGAACGCTGTTCTGGTGGACCGGGCACCCCATCGTATATTTCTGGCTGCTGCCGGCCTACATCTCGTGGTACGCCTTTCTGCCCCGGCAGGCGGGGGGCCGCATCGCCAGCGAGGGACTGGCGCGGCTGGCCTTTACCCTGTTCCTGATTTTCAGCGTGCCGGTGGGACTACACCACCAGTACGCCGACCCCAACGTGCAACACAGCTGGAAGGTGATTCACATGTTCCTGACCTTCCTGGTGGCGGTGCCCAGCCTGCTCACGGCCTTTTCGGTGGGCGCGGCGCTGGAAGACTCGGCGCGGGCGCGCGGCGGACGGGGGCTCTTTGGCTGGGTCACGCGCCTGCCCTGGGGCAACGCGTCCATGACCGCGCAGGTGCTGGCCATGGTCTCGTTCATCTTCGGCGGCGCGGGCGGCATCGTGAACGCCTCGATGGCCTTTTCGCCGGTGGTGCACAACACCGCCTGGATTCCCGGGCACTTTCACATCACCGTGGGCACCGCCACCACCCTCACCTTCATGGGGCTGGCCTTCTGGCTGTTGCCGCACCTGACCGGCAAGCGGCTGGCCGGGCCACGCGCCGCCCTGGTCTCGGTGTGGCTGTGGTTTGCAGGCATGATGCTCTTTGCCGTGGGCATGCACTGGCAGGGCCTTGCAGGCGTGCCCCGGCGCGCGCAGGTCAGCGCGGCGGCCCAGCAGGCGGTGTACGACGGCATGAACATCGCCCTGCCCAAACTCATGACGGCCGTGAGCGGCATGGTGCTGTTCGTGGCGGCGATCCTCTTTTTCGGGGTGCTGTTCAGGACCCTGCTCTCGCCGCGTGTGGAGGACCCCGAAAGCACGCCCATTCCCTACAGCGAGGCCATCAGCGCGGCCGGCGAGAATCTGGCCGGCGCCAGCCTTCTGGTGCGCCGCACCGAGCCGCTGCTGGCCCTCACCGCCGCTGCGCTGCTGCTGGTGGTGCTGGTGTACGCCCCCGTGATTGGCCCCATGCTGGCGAACTATCAGTTCGTGCCCGGCCAGAGGTTGTGGTAAGCGTGAGCGGCGAGTTTTACAGCGGCCGGCAGGTGGCGGGCCTGGTGACGTTTCTGGTGGTGGGCGCGGTGCTGGGGGTGGGGGCCTACCAGGCCGGGGGGCGGCTGTCGGGCGCCGGAAGTGGCGCCCAGGTCAGCGCGGCGGCGCCCAGTGCCCCCGACGGTCAGGCGCTGTACGCAGGCAACTGCGCGGGCTGCCACGGGGCCAAGGCCGAAGGCGGGCTGGGCCCGGGCCTGGCCCACACCGCCGCCTGGGGGAGCGCCGAGTTCACCCGGGCCGTGCTGGACGGCCAGTCGCCCCAGGGGCGTGAACTGGGCACAGTGATGCCCCGCTTCCGCCAGACGGGCCTGGACGGCGCCCCCGCCACCGACGCCCAGGTGGCCGCCATTCAGGCGTACGTGCAGACGCTGAAGTAGGTTGAGCCGACCATGCGCCCGGGATTGACACCTTGCCCCGCCCCCCTTAAGCTGTGTGGGCCTGCAAGACGTGGGCGCGTGGTGGGTTTAGCTCAGTCGGTTAGAGCGCCGCTCTGTGGAAGCGGAGGTCGGGGGTTCAAATCCCCTAATCCACCCCAAGCACCCGGCCCCAGGCGCATGCCCGGGGCCGGCTTTTTTGAACGTGCGGGGATGGCGGAATTGGTAGACGCACTAGACTTAGGATCTAGTTCCCGGAGGGAGTGAGGGTTCAAGTCCCTTTCCTCGCACCAAGCAGCAGTGAAAAGCACCGGCCATGCCGGTGCTTTTCGCTTGTGGCCCCGTGCGGGCGCCGCCGGCTGCTGGGGCCGCCAAACTGTCCTGCCAACTGTCCCGCCCCGTCCGTAGGGTGAGGGCATGAAGACCACAGGCATCCACCACACCCACGGCCATTTCTCTCGGCGCCGCGCCACTGTGCTCGGCAGCCTGCTCGCGGGCGCGCTGCTGGGCACGGTCCTGGACACGGGGGCCTCGGCGCAGAGCGGCGCCAGCTGGCCGCCCGCCACCGCCGAGGGCCAGACCTGGATCTTCTCGGCGGCCGGGGAAACCTGGACCGCCACCGCCGGCCAGCTTGACAGCGACGGTGACCGCGAGCTGCAGGTGAAGACCCCACGGGGCACCCAGAAAGGCTGGCTGGTGCTGTCAAACGACAGGACGCTCTGGTCCCTGCTGACGCTTCAGCCCGGCGGCGGCTACTGGGCGTGCCGCCTGGAGAAGGGGCCGGGGCCCGTGTACAGCGGCAAGCTGTCACTGTTCGCCCGGAACGACGGCCCCAGCGAGGCGCGCGGTACCTGCACCGGACAGTTGCAGGGCCAGGCCAGCAGGGGCGCCGTGAGCTGGCCCTACACGCTGGCCGCCGGTCAGACCTGGAGCGTCAAGCTGCCTGCCGGCACCGTCACCGCGACCCTTGAAGGCCAGCCAGGAAACTTCAGCGGCGTTATCTCGCGCACCCCGCCGACCATCATGGGCGCCTCGGCCACTGGCGAGGCCCTGACCTTCATGGTCATGTCGCAGAAATCCGAGCAGCTGTGCGTCATTGAGCGCTCGGGGGCTGCAGGAGCCGTGCTGACGGGCACCGCCTACGATATGAACGTTCAGACGTCGCTGGGGCAGTGCAGCGCCGCGCTGGGCCCGGCGTCAGCCCTGGCCAGCAGCAAGGTGGCCGTCAGACCCGCGTGGCCCATCGCGCCGCGCGACGGCGACACCTGGACCGTCACCACGCCTCTGGGCAGCTGGAAGGGCACTCTGAAGCGCGAGGGCGACCTGTGGCGTGGTCGCGGCCTGGGGGCCATTCCCGGCGACATGCTTCTCAAAATCAACCCAGCCAGCGCGGTGGCCGCCATCTTTGCCGATGATGGCCGGGTGTTTGGCTGCCGGATTGACCAGCTGGGCACGGTCGCCCCGGACAAGATGAGCGGCGACGCCCTGTACGGCAAGAACCAGGACGCCGACATCGAGGAGGCCGGCACCTGCAGCGTGATTCAGGAGCGCTGAGCCGGGTTCCGGGACAGAGCGTCAGGGGTACGGTTGGCCTGGCCGACGGACCGCCGCACAGCGGCGCCAGAACGCAGGCCCAGAAGCGGGGTTCCGGGCAGTGGACCGGCTCCGGGACGCCGGGGGCTGAAGCGGCAGATGGGGAAGACGCGCCCGTCTGCCGCTTCAGCCCCCATGCCGGCGAAGGGCACGGCGGCTGGTGGCTGCCCGGCACGGCGTCTCCATGAGGCACGGCGACTTCAGGACGGCACCCTGGACAGGCGCAGGCGGTGGGGCCGCGCTGTGGGGGCCGCGCTGCCGGGCAGAACGCGGCCCCAGGGGCGTGTTCACGGCGCCGCCGCCTGCACGCGCGTCTTGAGGCACGCGCCCCGCCCCCGCGCAAATGCACTATGATGCTCGGCGGCATGTCGCCTGCACCCGCCGCATCTGCGGACGCGCGGCGACACGGCAGAATCAAGATCGGGCGCCTGCGCGTTCGGCGGTTTGCCCAGCACGGCCCCCTCCAGCGGGGCGCGCCGCGAACCGGCCGGACCCAGGCGCAGACGGGAGACCCAATGGCAGAGCTGATCAGCAGAGAAGGCAACAAGGTGGAATTCAAGGTGTCGGTGCCCGCCGCCGAAGTGAACCGCGCTTACGACCAGGTGTGGGCTGGCCTGGCGCGCGACGTGCGCGTGCCCGGTTTCCGCCCCGGCAAGGCCCCGCGCAAGGTGATTGAAGGCCGCGTGGGCAAGGGCTACGTGGAGCAGGAGGTGCGTGACCGCCTGCTGCAGGCCCACTACCCCCAGGCCGCCCGCGAGCTGAAGCTGAGCCTCGTGGACGCCACCATTGACCCCAAGACCCTGCAAAGCGGTCACGCGTTCGAGTTCACCGTGAAGGGCGAAACCTACCCCGAGGTCCGCTTGGCCGACTGGAGCGGGCTGCAGCTCAGCGCCGAGGCCCCCGAGATCACCGGTGAGGTGCTGGAGCGCACCCTGAATGACCTGCGCGAGCGCAACGCCACTTTCGAGAGCGCCGAGCGGCCCATTGAAGCCAGCGATCAGGTGACCATCGAGGAAGAGGGCGAGGACGGCGGCAGCTACCCCGTGTACCTGGACGTGGCCGAGCCCCACGTGCGCGAGGCGCTGCTGGGCAAGCAGAAGGGCGACACCGTGGAGATCACCGTACCCGCCCACACCCACGGCGACCACGAGCACCCCGAGCACACGGTCACTGTGAAGATCGTGGACGTGAAGACCAAGCAGCTGCAGGAGCTGAACGACGAGTTTGCGAGCAGCCTGAACTTCGAGTCCCTGGAGCGCCTGCGCGGCGACCTGAAGGCCGAACTGGAGCGCCGCGCGCAGCAGGAAGGCGAGGCCGGCCGCCGCGAGGAGTTCATCACGGCGCTGGTGGACGGCATGGAAGCTGATATTCCTCAGGCCCTGCTGGCCCGGCGCCAGGAAAGCATGCTCGAGGAGATCAAGGACGACCTGGGCCGCCAGGGCGTGAAGTGGAGCGAGTACGAGAGCTTCATGACCGAGCAGGGCAAGCTGGACGACTTCATGGCGGACCTGGGCAAGAACGCCGAGAGCCGCGTGAAGCGCGACTTGGCCCTGGAGAAGCTGGCCGAGGACCTGAACGTGCAGGTCAGCGACGCCGAATTCAACCAGACCATGACCGCCCTGGCCCAGGCCAACGGCCTGAGCCCCGCCGAGCTGAGCAAGCAGCTGGGCCCGAACGGCATCAACGCCTACTACACCAGCCTGGTGCGCGAAAAGGGCCTGCAGCAGGCCATGGCCCAGCTGGGCGCCCAGAAGAGCGCGCAGGCCAGTGAACAGGCCAGCACGGAAGAGAGCGGCGCGCAGCAGGCCAGCCCCGACCAAGCCAGCCCCGACCAAGCCAGCCCCGAGCAGGCCAGCGAGGCCACCGAAACCAGCGCCGAGTAATTCTGGCCGGCGGGGCAGGAAACGTGAGCACCACGGTTCCTGCCCCGCTCCTGTTGGTGAGGGGGCTTGCAGGGCCGGGGCGCGGCGGTGCCGTATGCTCCTGACTGTCCATGACCACCTCTTCCGACTTTGATCTGTCGCTGGGCCTGTTTGCCGGGGGCGGCGAGATGGCCCGGCGCATGCTGGCCTTCGACTGGACCCGCACCTCGCTGGGCGAGCCGGCCGGGTGGCCGCAGAGTCTGAAAACCGCCGTGCGCATCATGCTCACCTCGCGCTTTGCCATGTGGATGGCCTGGGGTCCCGAGCTGCTGTTTTTCTGCAATGACGCCTACCTGCCCACCCTGGGCGTCAAGGGCGACTGGGCCCTGGGGGCGCGCTCAGACGTGGTGTGGGCCGAGATCTGGAAGGACATCGGGCCGCGCATTGCCCAGGTGCTCCAGGCCGGAGAGGCCACCTGGGACGAGGGCCTGCAGCTGTTTTTAGAGCGCAGCGGCTACCCCGAGGAGACCTATCACACCTTCTCCTACAGCCCCCTGGCCGACGACGCTGGCGCGGTCACCGGCATGCTGTGTGTGGTCACCGAGGACAGCGAGCGGGTGGTGGGCGAGCGGCGGCTGCGGGTGCTGGGGCGGCTGTCGGCTCGGCTGAACGAGGCGCGCACGGCGACCGGGGTGATGAACGCGGCGCAGGCGGCGCTGGCCGAGGAAGCGCACGACCTGCCCTTCGTGCTGATCTACCTGCCAGCCCGGGATGGCACTCTGCGCTGCGCCCTGCGCTTTGGTCTGCCTGAGGGGCACCCGCTGGCGCCCGCTCAGCTGGCGCCCGAGGCCGGCACGCCCTGGGCAGGAGCGGCCGTGCTCTCCGGCGAGGCCGCCAGTGCCCTGCACGACCTGGGCGCCGCGCCGGACCTGCCCGGCGGCCCCTGGGACCGGCCGCCGGGGCGCGCGCTGAGCCTGCCCCTGAACCAGCCCGGCGCCGGTGGGCCCGCCGGGGTGCTGATTGCGGGCCTCAACCCCTACCGGCCGCTGGACGACGCGTACCGCAGTTTTCTGGAACTGTGTGCCGCGCAGATCGTCTCGGGGCTGGCGAGTGCGGCCGCCTACGAGCAGGCGCGCCAGCGGGCCGAGGCCCTGGCCGAACTGGACCGGGCCAAGACTGCCTTTTTTGCCAATGCCAGCCACGAACTGCGCACGCCCCTGACCCTGATGCTGGGGCCGCTGGAAGACCTGCTGACCGGCGAACTGGGCCCGCTGGCGCCCGCGCAGCTGCAGACGCTGCAACTGGCCCACCGCAACAGCCTGCGCTTGCTGCGGCTGGTCAACAGCCTGCTGGATTTCTCTCGCCTGGAATCGGGCCGGGTGCAGGCCCGCTTTGCCCCGGTGGACTTCCTGGCCCTGAACGCCGATCTGGCCAGCAGTTTCCGCGCCGCCATGGAGCGCGCGGGCCTGGGTTTCCGGGTGGAACTCTCGCCGCTGCCGGGGGCCGTGTACGTGGACCGCGACCTGTGGGAGAAGGTGGTGCTGAACCTGCTGTCCAACGCCTTCAAGTTCACCCTGGAAGGCGAGGTGGCCTTGACGGTGCGCGCGGAGGACCGCCACGCCGTGCTGAGCGTGCAGGACACCGGGGTGGGCGTGCCCGAAGCCGAACTGGGGCGCCTGTTCGAGCGCTTTCACCGGGTCGAGGGCCAGCGTGGGCGCTCCTTTGAAGGCAGCGGCATCGGGCTGGCGCTGGTGCGCGAGATCGTGCACCTGCACGGCGGCGACATTGAGGCCCAGAGCGTGCCGGGCCAGGGCACGGCCTTCACCGTGCGCCTGCCGCTGGGCGCCGCCCACCTGCCCCCGGACCGCGTGACCGACGCCCCCCCGGCGCCAGCGGGCGCACGCGGGGCCCTGCCGTTTGTAGAAGAGGCCCTGCGCTGGCTGCCCCACGAGGTGCCGCAGGCGCAGGACACGGCGCCGGTCGCTCCGGCCACGGCGGTGCGGCGCCGGGTGCTGGTGGCCGACGACAACGCCGATCTGCGCGAGTACCTGACCCGGCTGCTCTCGCCCCACCACGACCTGCAGGTGGTGGCCGACGGGCAAGCGGCCCTGGACGCCGCGCGTGCCCAGGCCCCGGACCTGCTGCTGACCGACGTGATGATGCCCCGGCTCTCCGGCCTGGGCCTGCTTGCGGCCATTCGCACGGACCCGGCGCTGCACGACCTGCCGGTGATCATGCTCTCGGCCCGCGCGGGCGAGGAAGCGCGGGTACAGGGCCTGGAAGCGGGCGCCGACGACTATCTGGTCAAGCCGTTCAGCGCCCGCGAACTGCTGGCGAAGGTGAACGCGCAACTGGCCATGGCCGCGCTGCGCCGTGAGGCCCTGGCGCGCGAGCAGGCGCACTCGGCCGAGCTGGAAATGCGGGTGGCCGAGCGCACCGCCGAACTGCAGGGTGCCCTGGCGCACAGCGAGCGGCAGGCGGCCGAGCTGAACACCATTCTCGCCAGCCTGCCCGACGCCGTGTACGTGGGCGACCTGAGCGGCATCAAGCGGGCCAACGGCCCGGCGCTGACCCTGCTGGGCTTCACGGACCCGGCGCAGCTGGACCGCGCGGTGGGCGAACTGGGCGAGGAACTGCGCAGCCGCGATCCCCAGACGGGCGAGCGCCTGCCCCTGCACGAGGAACCGTTCGTGCAGGCCATGGGGGGGCGCGAGGTGCGCCGCGACGTGCTGGTGCGCCACCTGACCAGCGGGGAAGACCGCGTGATGCGGCTGGCGGCCGCGCCCATCCGGCAGGGCGAGGCGATTGTGGGGGCGGTGGCGGTGGGCTCAGATATCTCCGAGCAGATGGCGCTGCAGCGCGAGATGGCCCGGGCCAACGCCGAACTGTCGCGCAGCAACGCGGAACTGGAACGCTTTGCCTACGTGGCCAGCCACGACCTGCAGGAACCCATTCGCACGGTGGGGTCGTACGCGGGGCTGCTGGCCCACCGCTACGGCGACCGCCTGGACGAACGCGCGCAGCTGTACCTGCGCACCGTGGAGCAGGGTGCCGAGCGCATGAAGCTGCTGGTGAACGACCTGCTGGTGTTTTCCCGCCTGAATGCCGAGCGCCTGCCGCTGGAGCCGGTGGAGGCCGGCGACGCGCTGCGCGAGGCCCTGGGCCGCCTGGACGCGGCGCTGCGCGAATCCGGCGCGCGGGTTCAGGCGGCGCCGCTGCCCCGGGTGCTGGGCTCGGTGCCCCGGCTGGCGCAGCTGTTCCAGAACCTGATTGGCAACGCGGTCAAGTTCCGCGCCGAGGCCGCGCCGCTGGTGCGGGTCAGCGCGCAGCGCGACGGCCCCCTGTGGCGCCTGACCGTGCGCGACAACGGCATCGGCATCGAGCCGGCGTACCAGAGCAAGGTCTTCGAGATGTTCCAGCGCCTGCATGGCCGCGACCGCTATGAGGGCACCGGGCTGGGCCTGGCCATCTGCGAGAAGATTGTCTCTCAGCACGGCGGGCAGCTGTGGGTGGATTCGGCGCCGGGGGAAGGTTCGGCGTTTCATTTCACGCTGCAGGCGGCCGACGAGGCCGGGTGACCAGGGCCGCACAGCGCCGACAGGAACAACAGAAAAAAGAGGTTGAGGTCCCTGCGCCTCAACCTCTTTCCGGTGCCGTGCGGGTCAGGCCGCAACGTCCTTGCGCGACACCTGCTGGTTCAGAAAACGGGCCCACACGCCGATGTACTTCAACTCCTCGGGTGAGCTGCAGGCATTGAGGTACCACTCTTCCAGGGCGGCGGCCACGCGGCCCTGTGCATGGCGCCGCAGGGACGCGCTGGCGCGGGCCACCTCGGCCTGGATCTGGGGCTGGGTCAGAACAACTTCGGAATCCACCCCCCGACTGTGACATGCGGAGTCTGTCGGAATTCATTCGTCCAGTCTGGGCAGGCGGGGGACCGTGGGCCGTAAGCCATGGGCACTGGGCCATGAGGGAGCAGGACAGGTGGCCGCGCCGCCTCTGCCGCTGAAACACGTGCTGGCGCCTGGAAAACAGCCCCGCTGCCGACCAGGGGTGGGGGGCCACGAAAGATAAAGTGACGGAGCGAACGAATGTGATTTGTCACAAGTGCTGACCCCAGGGCCATGGGGTGGGGCGCGCTGGCGCGGCAAGCAGGCCCGGTGCCCTCTGCCTCTGCGCGCCTCAGCATCCGCCGGGCTGAACTCTGTACCAAATTCATTGAACGTGCGTTCAAAGAATGTTAGCGTGGAGGCCATGAGCGACCCTTCTGCCCCCACCCGGCCCCCGCTGGGCATCGTGGCGCTGGGGACCTACGTGCCCGAGCGCGTGGTGCCCAACAGCGAATTTGAAGCCCGCATGGACACCACCGCCGACTGGATCGAGTCGCGCACCGGAATTCGCGAGCGCCGCTATGCCGGCCCCGACGAGTACACCAGCGACCTGGGCGTGCGGGCGGTGCGCGACCTGCTCTCGCGGGATCCAGACGCCCTGAAGGACGTGGACGCCGTGATCTGCGCGACGGTCAGCCCCGACGCCCTGATGCCCTCCACGGCGGCCCTCATTGCCCTGCAGGTGGGGCTGGTGGGGGCCGCCGCCTTTGACCTCAGCACCGCGTGCAGCGGCTTTGTCTATGGCCTGAGCGTGGCCCAGGGCCTGATTCTCTCGGGCAGTGCCCGGCGCGTGCTGGTGGTGGGTGCCGAGGCCCTGAGCAAGGTGGTGGACCCCGAGGACCGCAACACGGCCATTCTGTTCGGGGACGGCGCGGGCGCAGCGGTGGTGGGCCCGGTGCCCGCCGGCTACGGCTTTCAGGACTTTGTGCTGGGTGCCGACGGCAACGGGGGCGGCAGCCTGTACCTGCGCTGCGTGGCGCCGCGCCTGCCGGGCGGCGTGGAGATGACCCAGGCCGTGGGCATGAACGGCCGTGAGGTCTTCAAGTTCGCGGTGCGGGTGCTGGGCGACAGCGGCACCCAGGTGCTGGCCAAGAGCGGCCTGACAGGCGCCGATGTGGACTGGGTGGTGCCCCACCAGGCCAACGTGCGGATTATCGAGGCGGCCATGGAGCGCTTTGGCCTGCCCATGAGCAAAGCCACCGTGAACGTGGACCGCTACGGCAACACCAGTTCGGCCACCGTGCCCCTGGTGCTGCGCGAGGCTGTGGACGACGGGCGGATTCAGGACGGCCAGCAGCTGCTGCTGATCGCCTTTGGCGGCGGCCTGAGCTGGGTGGCAGGCACCATGAAGTGGTGGGGCGGCGCGCCCAGCCTGCAGCCGCGCCCGGCGGCCGAAGTAGGAGCCTGGGCATGAAAATCGCCGCGCTGTTTCCCGGCCAGGGCTCGCACGCGGTGGGCATGGGCGCCGATCTGGCCGCTGCCTTTCCCGAAGCGGGCGAGGTGTACAGCCAGATTGATACTGTGCTGCCCGGTCTGCGCACCCTGATTGAAACCGGGCCACTGGACGAGCTGACCCTGACCGCCAACCAGCAGCCCGCGCTGGTGGCCGCGTCCACCGCCGCCTACCGCGCGTGGCGGGCCCACACCGGCCTGACCCCAGCCTTCGGCGCCGGGCACTCGCTGGGCGAATATTCCGCGCTGGTGGCCGCCGACGCCCTGTCCCTGGGCGACGCCCTGCGCCTGACCCGCCGCCGGGGCGAGCTGATGCAGGCCGCCGTGCCGGTGGGCGAGGGCGCCATGAGCGCCGTGATGGGCGACCCGGCCACCGTGCAGGAGGTCTGTGCAGCACTGGACGGTGTGCAGCCGGCCAACTTCAATGCGCCCACCCAGACCGTGATTTCCGGCACGAAAGCAGCGGTGGAGGCAGCCGGCGCCGAGCTGAAGGCCCGGGGCCTGAAAGCCATTCCCCTGAAGGTGAGTGCGCCCTTTCACTGCGCCCTGATGGACAGCGCCGCCCAGGGCCTCGCGCCGCACCTGCAGACCACCCGCTTTGCCCCGCCCGCCTTTGCGGTGTATGCCAACGTGACGGCGCAGCCGAACACCGAGGCCGGCACGCTGCCCGCGCTGTTGACCGCTCAGATTACGGGCGCGGTGCGCTGGGTGGACACCATTCAGGCCCTGGGGGCGGCGGGCGCCGAGGTCTTTGTCGAATTCGGGCCCGGCACGGTCCTGACCGGGCTGGTCAAGCGCATTCTGCCGGACGCCCGCACTGTTAACGTGGGCACCGCCGAGCAGGTGCGGGCCTTCGCCCTGTGAAGGCGCCGCTCAGCCCCCACACCCGGGACGAACTTCTGGCTGCCCTGGACGGCGCGCAGGCCGCGTGGGTGGACACTGTGGCGGCCCTGCCGCTGCCCGACTATTTCCGGGCCCCGGCCCCCGGCCGCTGGTCGCCGGCCGAGCATCTGGCGCACCTCGCCCTGACGCATGGGCGCGTGGCGCAGGGGCTGGGCGTGCCGCGCCCGGCCCTGCGCCTGCTGTTTGGGGCGCCGGCCACCGCCCGCACCTACGAAGGCGTTCGCGGGGCCTATCAGGCGCGGCTGGCGGCCGGGGGCCGGGCTCCAGCGCGTTATGTGCCGCGCCCGGTCACGGCCCACGACGCGGCCACGCGTGACGCCCAGGTGGCGGCTTACGTGACGGCCGCCACCCGGGTGCGCTCTGCCCTGGCCGGCTGGCCCGAGGCCGCGCTTGACCGTCACGCCCTGCCCCACGACCTGCTGGGGCGCCTGAGTGCCCGTGAACTGCTGTTCTTCACCGTTTACCACGACCACCACCATCTGCGCGGCGCACTGGCTGCACCGGAGACACCATGACCCAGGACAAGATGACCCAGACCTCTGAACCCGTTCCCCGCAAAGTCGCCCTGGTGACCGGCAGCAGCCGGGGCCTGGGCCGCGCCATGGCCCTGCACCTTGCCCGCGCGGGCTTTGACGTGGCCGTGCACTACGGCCGGGGCGCCGCCGAGGCCGAGCAGGTGGCTGAAGGCGTCCGTGAAAGCGGCGTGCAGGCCCGAGTCTTCGGCGCCGACCTCACCACGCCCGCCAATGCAGGCACGTTGGTGGAGCAGGTGATCAGTGAGATGGGCCGCCTGGACGTGCTGGTGAACAACGCCGGCATCACGCGCGACACCCTGGCCATTCGTATGAAAGACGAGGACTGGGACGCGGTGCTGCAGACCAACCTGTCCAGTGCCTTTATGGCCTGCCGCGCCGCCATCAAGCACATGATGCGCGCGCGCAGCGGCCGCATCATCAACATTGCCTCGGTGGTGGGGCTGAGCGGCAACCCGGGGCAGGCCAATTACGTGGCCAGCAAGGCCGGGCTGATCGGCCTGACCAAGGCGCTGGCCAAGGAGTACGGTGGCCGGGGCATCACGGTGAACGCCATTGCCCCCGGTTTTATCGAGAGCGACATGACATCCGAACTGCCCGAACAGGTGCGCCAGAGCTACCTGAGCAGCATTCCCCTGGGCCGCCTGGGCCAGCCGGACGAGGTGGCTGCCCTCGTCGCCTTCCTGGCGGGCGACGCCGCCGGGTACATCACCGGGCAGACGATTGGCGTGGACGGGGGGCTGAACCCGCATTGAAGGGCGTTGAGGGTTGAAAGGTGATGGGTGATGGAGGGGGCCTGAGTGGCTGGGAAGCGCTGGGAGGCACGGAAGGGCCCGGCAAGCGCAAAAGTGCTGGCGACTGAGTCCATCAACCTTCAACCATCCTCCATCAACATCTCTGAACTCTGTTCAAAGCCTCCGCCCCTGTCGCGCCCCGCGTGTAGACTGGCGCAGACTTCAACCGCAGGAGGTACGAATTCATGGCGACATTTGATGATGTGAAAGACGTGATCGTGGACAAGCTGGGTGTAGACGCCGACAAGGTGACCCCGGAAGCCCGCTTCGTGGAAGACCTCGGCGCCGACAGCCTGGAGACCGTGGAACTGATCATGGGCCTGGAAGACAAGTTCGGCATCACCATCAGCGATGAGGACGCCGAGAGCATCCGCACCGTGCAGGCGGCCGTCGAGTACATCGAGAGCAAGCAGTAAACCCGCCTGTTTCCCCCTGGGGAAACTGACGAGGACCTTGGGGCGGGACGCGGCAGGCACAGCCGCTTCCCGCTCTCTTTTCACCGTCCGCCTGAGGGGCGGCCGACAGAGGAGGCACAGATGGTGGGCGTTTCAGGACTCAAGCGGGTGGTGATCACAGGTCTGGGGCCGGTCACGCCCATCGGGGTGGGCGCGCAGGCCTTTGCCCAGGCGCAGCGGGCCGGCAAAAGCGGTATCGGGCGCATTACCCGCTTTGACCCGGCCGATGTGGCCAGCAAGATTGCCGGCGAGGTGAACGAGGACCTGTCGGCGTATGTGGACCCGCGCGAGGCCCGCAAGCTGGACCGTTACGTGCAACTGGCGATGGCTGCGGCTGCACTGGCGGTGCAGGACAGCGGCCTGAGCCCCGAGGCGCTGCGCGGTGAAGGCACCGGCACCCTGATCGGCAGCGGAATTGGCGGTGTCAAGACCTTTGAAGACCAGGCCGGGGTGCTGCATTCGCGCGGCGCGGGGCGCATCAGCCCCATGTTCATTCCCATGCAGATTGCCAACATGGCGTCCGGGCACGTGGCCATGCAGTACGGCGCCACCGGGCCCAGCAGCACCGTGGTCACGGCCTGCGCCACCGGCACGGGCGCCATTGGCGACGCGGCGCGCTACATCCAGCTGGGGCTGGCCGACACCATGATCGCCGGGGGCAGCGAGGCGGCCATCACGCCCATTGCTATCGGCGGCTTTTCCAACATGAAGGCCCTGTCTACCCGCAATGACGAGCCCGAACTGGCCAGTCGCCCCTTTTCCGCCACCCGCGACGGCTTCGTGCTGGGCGAGGGCGCAGCGGTGGTGATTCTGGAAGAGTACGAGAAGGCCGTGAAACGCGGCGCCACCATCTATGCCGAGGTGGTGGGCTACGGCACCAGCGCCGACGCCCACCACATCACCATGCCTGCCCCCGAAGGTCGGGGCGCCCAGGTGGCCATGCGCATGGCGCTCAGAACCGCCGGGGTCAACCCCGAGCAGGTGGGGTATATCAACGCCCACGGCACCAGCACCTATTTCAACGACCTGCACGAAACCCAGGGCATCAAGTCGGTGTTCGGGGACCACGCCTACCAGCTGGCGGTCAGCTCCACCAAGAGCATGACGGGACACCTGCTGGGCGCGGCGGGTGCCGCCGAGGCCATCGCGGTGGCCCAGGCCCTGAAAGACGGCATTCTGCCCCCCACCATCAACCTCACCGACCCCGACCCCGAACTGGATCTGGACTACGTGCCTCTGCACGCCCGCGAGGCCCAGGTGGACTACGCCCTGAGCAACTCCTTCGCCTTTGGCGGCCAGAACGCGGCCCTGCTCTTTAAAAGGGTCTAGAGCCGTAGGCTGTGGGCCATGAGCTTTGGGGGGTTGCCCCATGGCTCATGGCCCACAGCCTATGGCCCTTTTAAGGACGTTGCACCTCACGTTATGACTTTGCAGGAGAGCACCGCAAAGTCTCCACTCCCGGTGCAACGTCCTTTTTTCGAGACTCGCTCCGCTCGGTTGATCTAAAGATCAACAGCGAGCTACTTAGAACCCGCGTTCGCGGTCGCCCTTGATCTGGTGTTCCAGCTCGCTCGTTTCGCCCTGCGGCAGGTCGCCGGGGCGCTCGCTGAGGTGGGGCGGGCCCTGTTCGCTGGGTGGGGTGTAGCCGGGGTTGGGGTCGGCGCTGCCCAGGCGGGTCTGGTAGGCCATGGCCACCCCCGCGTTCACGCCAATGCCCGCCGTGGGCACAATAGCGTCCAGGTTCTCGCCGCCCAGCCCGGCCACCGTCTGGGCGCCGGCAAATTCGGGGGCCTGGGGCGTGTGCTCCATGGCCGCCGGGTCGCGCGTGGCCAGATGGTCAAACTGCCCGGTCACTTCCTTGGCACTGGGCACCTCCACCGGCTCGTATTTGCCCTCGTTGGCGGTGCTCACGCGGTCCTCGCCCGGGGTGGTGCTGTAGGTCACCTGGGCGTGGTCCTTGGGGTCCGGGGTGTCAAAGCCGGTCTGCACATTCGTGACAGCCAGCTCGCTGGGGGGGTCGCGCCTGTCGTTGCTCATGGGGTCAGTGTGCGCCCCGGTGGCCCCAGGGCGCATTCCGGCTTTCTTCAGGCAGGGTGCCAGGAACGTTCAGGAAGCGGCCAGGGCCTCGGCCAGTTTGGTGTGGCCCTCCTCCCGGGCAAAGTCGGCGGCGCGCTGACCAGCGGCGGTGACCGCGCCCGGGTCCGCGCCGCAGCCGCGCAGAAAGGCCACCAGCTCGGCGTCGCCGTTCTGCGCGGCGGCCATCAGGGGCGTGAAGTCGCCTTGCTGCGCCGCGTTCACGTCGGCCCCGGCCATCACCAGCGCGCGGGCCAGCGCCGCGTGCCGCCCCGCCACCGCCGAATGCAGCGGGCGCACCCGCATGGCGTTCTGGCTGGGCGCGTTCACATCGGCGCCGCGTGAGAGCAGCTCCTCGGCCACCCCCGCGCGGCCAAAGAACGCTGCCAGCCCCAGCGGGGAAAACCCGTCCGGGCTCACGGCCTGCACCTGAGAGGGATCGGCGTCCAGGGCGGCGCGCACCACCTCTTCCTCGCCCACCGCCGCCGCCTCAAACAGGTTCAGCGGCGCACCCTCCTCGATCAGCACGCGCGCCATATCGTGCCGGCCGTAGTAGGTGGCGAACAGCACGGGCGAGACGCCCATGGGGCTGGGCACCGTCAGCAGCGCTGGATCGGCGCGCAGCAAGCGGCGCAGCAACTCGGCGTCCTGGGTCTTGATGGCGAGAAAGAGGGCGGCTTCCTGGTCGGTGGGGGCGGTCATGGGCCAAGGCTAGCCGCCCCCGCGCCTCAAGACCAAGTGGGGGCGGCCAGCGGGTCCTGTGGTCACACAGCGGCTGCCAGTTCCATGGAAGGGCCAAACCCCAGCCCTTCCATTCCACTTCTGCCGCTGTCTGTGGCGGAGACTCACTTCGTTCGCCCCAGATCCACCGAGGGGTTCACCCCTCGGTGGATCTGGGTTCCGCTGTCAGCGGGCGCGCACCACCACGGCAATGCCCATGCCGCCGCCAATGCACAGGCTGGCCACGCCGGTTTCCTGCCCCAGGCGCCGCAACTGGTGCACCAGCGTGACCAGCACCCGGGCGCCGCTGGCGCCAATCGGGTGGCCCAGCGCCACCGCGCCGCCGGTCACGTTCACCTTTGCCGGATCGGCGTTCAGGTCGCGCACCACGGCCAGAGACTGGGCCGCAAACGCCTCGTTCAACTCGAAGAGGTCCACGTCGTTCACTGTCAGCCCGGCGCGCTTCAGGGCCACCGGCACCGCCCTGGCCGGGCCAATCCCCATGATCGCCGGGTCCACGCCGATGGCCGCGGAGCTGGCAATCTCGGCCAGCACGGGCAGGCCGTTCGCCTGGGCGTAGGCTTCGCTGGCGATCAGCAGCATGGCGGCGCCGTCGTTAATGCCGCTGGCGTTGCCGGCCGTCACGGTGCCGTCCTTTTTGAAGGCGGGCTTCAGCCGCGCCAGCGCCTCGGCGGTGGTGGCGCGCGGGTACTCGTCGCGCTCGAACAGGGTGGGGCCCTTCTTACCCGGCACCTCCACGCTCACCAGTTCATCGGCAAAGTGGTGGCCGTCCAGCGCAGCGGCGGCGCGGGTCTGGCTGTCCAGGGCAAAGGCGTCCTGTGCCTCGCGGGTCAGGTTCCACTGCGCGGCGATGTTCTCGGCGGTCACGCCCATGTGATAGCCGCCGAACACATCGGTCAGGCCGTCACTGAGGATGGAATCCAGCGCCTGCGCGTGGCCCAGCCGGTAGCCTTCGCGGGCGCGGGGCAGCAGGTAGGGCGCGCGGCTCATGCTCTCGGTGCCGCCGGCCAGATACAGCTCGCCGTCGCCGGCCCGGATGCCCTGCGCCGCGCTGATGACGGCCTGCAGGCCGCTGCCGCACACCCGGTTGACCGTCAGGCCCGGCACGTCGTGGGGCAGCCCGGCGCCCAGGCCAATCTGGCGCGCCACGTTCATGCCCCCGCCCGCCTGCAGCACGTTGCCCACGATCACGTCGGCCACGTCATGGCCGTTCACGCCGTCCAGCACCGCCCTGGCCGCCGCAATACCCAGCTCCGCCGCCGACACGTCCTTCAGGCTGCCCATGAAGCTGCCAATCGGCGTGCGCCGCGCCGCCACAATCACCAGTTTGCTCATGGCCGGAGTCTAACGGGCGTTAGGCCAGGGCGCGGTGTACCCGGCGGGGAACGGACAGAGGCACCCCTGCTTGACGGGGGCAGGGGGGCCAGTCATATTGAAAAACGATAATATCGTTTCTCGATAAGCGGCGTGGCTGGGCCTGCGCCGCAGGGGAGGGCTATGACGGCTGTACCACGTTCATTTGATCGGCTGCTGTGGGTGCTGCATCTGGGGAGCAGTCTGTCGCTGGGGCTGCTGTGGCTGGGGGTGGTCGGGCTCACTCTGGTGCTGGTGACAGCGGGTGGCCGGCTGCCCGGGCCGGCGCTGGGTCTGACCCTGCTGGGGCTGGTGGTGAATCTGTCGGCCTCCGGGCATCTGCGTGTGGCGCTGGCCACCGCGCGCGGCAGCGGCCACCTGCACGGAGAAGTCAGCGAGCGCCTGCGGGCGGCTGGGCAACGGTTCTTGTATGCCGCTCCGATCTGGGGGTTGGCCCTGGTTCTTATGCCGGGAACCCTGAGGCCAGGAAGCACCGCGCAGGCCCGCGGTCACTGGGCAGCCATGCTGGCGCCCGATCAGCTGCTGATGGGCCTGACAGCGCTGGCCCTGCCGCTGCTGCTGCTCGTGCTGGCCGGGTGGCTGGACGAAGGCCGCGTCCTCGTGGACCAGTCACAGGGGGTGGTGTGATGACGCTGGCCGCCGATGTGGCGCCGCTGGCCGCGCGGCGGGCCACCCGCCGGCTGCATCTGCTGTGTCTCGCTGCGGTGCCCCTGCTGGGCGTGGGTACCGCGGTGTGGTGGTGGCTGACCCCTGGCATGGCGCTGCCCACGCGAACCGAGCACCTGGGCTGGGCCAGTCTGTCGGCCGTGGTGCTGGCGTTCATCTGGCGCGCCGCCCAGGCCAGTGGGCAGGGCAGGCTGGATGAGCTGGCCCTGTGGCTGTGGCGGGCCGGGGGGGTACAACTGGCCGGCTGCGCGCTGGAGCTGGCAGTGCAGAGCTTGACCAGTCTGCTGGAACAGCCGTTCAGGCCGCTGTGGTGGCTGGGCACTCTGGGCGTCGGCGCTCTGATGACGCTGCTGGCCAGCCTTCCTGGTCTGGGTCTGCTGTCCCTGTCGGTGGCGGTGCGGCACATTGCCTCGCTGCGCCGGGACGAGGCACTCACTATATGAGCCGCCGGCTCCGTCTGCCCGCGCTGCCGCTGAAAACGGCCCGCACAGTGCTGGACCTGTCACTGGGGCTGCTGGGCCTGGGGCTGGCCCTTACTGGGGTGCTCAGCGTGGCGGGCATGCTCTGGCTCCTGGTGGCCCCGCAGGCCGGCGCCCGGTTCGAGGCCCCGCTGAGCCTGAAGATCAAGATTGGGGACGTGGTTTACCGGACGACCGGCGCCAGTGTGCCCCTCCCGCACGGGCAGGAGGTGCTGGTGGTGGCGGGCATGGCAGCCCTGGCCCTGGCCTCGGCCTGGCTGATCTACCGCCGGGGCTTTGCGCTGCTGCGCCGCCTGCTGTTCGATCCCTTCGCCCTGGCCAACAGCCAGGATCTGGCCCTGGCCAGCCGCGTGGCGCTGCTGTGGCAACTGGCGCTGTGGGCGTGGTCGGTGCTGGGCTGGGGGCAGTTTATGGGCACCGGGCAGTTCAGGGCGCTGGACAACGCCCTGACGGGCATCCCGGGGGCCGAACTGCTGGGCACTGGCGCCCGCCTCGTGATTGGTGGCGGCGTCTGGCCCTCACTGTCCTTCACCTGGCTGCTGGTGGCGGCGGCCCTGGCCGTGCTCTCGGTTGTGTTTCGCCGCGCCCACGACCTGCGCGAGGCCGAGCGGCAGCTGCGCGCCGAGCAGGCCCTGACCGTTTAATGCCGGTTCGTGTGCAGCTTGACCGCGTGCTGGAGGCGCGCGGCATGACCCTGTCGGAACTCTCGGGCCGCGTGGGGATTACGCTGGCCAACCTCAGCATTCTGAAAACGGGCAAGGCGCGGGCGGTGCGCTTTTCCACGCTGGACGCCCTGTGCCGCGCCCTGGACTGCCAGCCCGGCGACCTGCTGGCCTGGGAGGACGGCCCGCCCGAGCCAGATTAAGCCCAATGACGTTCATCCTGCAGGTGAACCGAGCGAAGCGAGTCTCGAAGAAAGGACGTTGTCCCGGGCGTGGCGGCTGTTCGGCGCGTTCCCCAGCAGTCGAACCGTGAGGAGAGATGTCCTTGGCGCCGCCCGGCGCGCCACACGGCCCACATCAGCAGCGGTTGCAGCGGCAGACGGCCCCAGGCCACCGCCGGGCTGACCCCGAAGCGGTCCGGGGCCTGGGCCATAAACACGTTGGCCGGAAAGACCGCCAGGAGCAGCGCCAGCAGGCCCCAGCGGGCGGCCGGGCGCGTGGCGGGGTGCAGCAGGCCCAGGCCGCCCAGCAATTCGGCCGCGCCGCTCAGCAGCGTGGCGCGGCGTGGGCTGATGGGCACCCAGGGCGGCACGATGCGGTCAAAGGGCTTTGGCGCGACAAAATGCAGCACCCCAGCCACCACGAACAGGCCAGCCAGGGCGAGGATGCCGGGGGTGGGGCGCGTCATGGGTTCAGGGTGCCCCACCAGGGGAGGGGGCCAGGGGTTTGCATGCCCTGGCCCCCTTCCCTCTCCTGATCAGCCCTGCTTGGTGGCAGGCACGCTGCGGGCTTCCTCGCGGTCGCGCAGCTCCTTGTGGCTCAGGCCGTTGTCGTTGTTGCGCGGCGCCAGGGCCTCGCGGTCGTTCACGCTTTTCAGCGAGGGCTCGTGGCCGTCCTCAATCTCGTGAACCTCCTGCTCGTTGCGCTCGTACTGCGGCGGCAGGCTGGTGTGGCCCTTGTTCTTGTCGTCCTTGTCTGGCATGGCTTCAGGGTGCCAGGGAAAAGCCAAGAACACCCTGAACCCACGTAAACGGCCGTTCACAGATGAAGCGAGCCTCAAGCCGGGGCGGCGTACACCAGCACGGTGGGCACCCCGCCGTCGGCCTCCCGCCAGGTGCCCTGGGTGCGGCCCAGGCGCCGCCAGCCCTCGCGCTCGTACAGGGTGGTGGCCGGCGCGCTGCGTTCGTTCACCTGCAGCGCCGCGCGGGCGCCCGCCTGCCGCGCCTGGGCCGCCGCGTGGGCCAGCAGGGCGCGCGCGGCCCCCTGACCCTGGGCCGCCGGGGCCACGAACAGCCGTTTGACTTCCAGATGGGGCCCGGGGCCTGGCAGCACGCTTGCCCAGGCGGGCAGCGGCGGGGTCAGGGGCGAGAGCAGCACCTGTCCTGCTGGCTGCCCGCGCCACAGGGTCACCCAGGCGTCGCCGCGCCCGGTTACAAACGCCTCGGGGTCCTCGGGCCACAGCGAGGGGTAGCCCTGCGCCTCATGGACGGCGCGCAGGGCGGCGACCAGCACCGGCAGGTCCGCCGGGGTGCGGGGGCGGATGGTCAGCATGGGGGGTGGCCGCAGCAAGAGCGTGGGGAGGGGCGCATGGACTGCAGTCTAGAGAGGCCGGGTGCCGGCCCTCACGCGCTACCCTGAGGTCCAGATGCGGGTGGCGGTGATCAGTGATACACACGGCAATGCCTTTGCCCTGGACGCCGTGCTGCGCAGGGTCCGGCCGGCAGCGCCCGACCTGATCGTGAATCTGGGCGATCAGGCTGAGGGCAGCGCCGACCCGGCCCGCGCGCTGGCCCTGCAGGCCGAACTGGCCGCAGGTGGCGCCCTGGAGGTGCGCGGCAACAACGAGGAAAAGCTGTGGCCGGGGGGCCGGCGTGGTGCGCTCACCCGCGCGTACGGCGCGTGGCTGGAGGCCCATATGCCGCCAGGGGCGCTGGCCCGGATTGCGGCTCTGCCTCTGGAGGCCCGCAGCGGCGACCTGTACGCCTGCCACGGCACCCCCCAGAGCGCCTGGGAGAGCCTGCTATGGGCGTGGGACCCGGCGGGCTTCTACCGCGCCCGCGAACCGGGGGAGTTGCGTGCGCTGGTTGAGCCGCTGGGCGCCGGGGTGGTGCTGTGCGGCCACACCCACCGCGCCGGGGCCACGCGGGTGGGCGACACGCTGGTGGTCAACGCGGGGTCGGTCAGCGATCAGGTGGACGGCGATCCCCGCGCCCGCTGGACGGAGCTGAACCGGGTAGGGGGCCAGTGGAGCGTCACCTTCCATGCGGTGGCCTACGACATAGAAGCGGCGGTGGCGTGGTCGTGCGCCCACACCCCGTTTGGCCCGGGCGAGGCGAGGCTCCTGCGCACCGGCACCATGGAGGGGCGCAGCGACGAGGGCTGAGCGAAGCGGACGCGGCCCAGTGCGCCGGGCGCCCGCATGCCGGGGTACGCTGCGGCCATGCGAAAGCGGCATCTGACGGCGGCGGCACTTCTGACAGTAGGCTGGGCCGGGGCGCAGGCTCCTGGCAGCTGCGGCGGCACGAACGAGTGGCCCGAGTGGTTGCCCAGGGCCACCCAGGGCGCGGCGCTGTTTCGCGGCATGATTGGCGGCCTGCCAGTGGCGCTGCGGCTGGCCCCACAGGACGACACCCGTTATTTCTACGAGCGCCGGGGCATTGACCTGGACCTGACAGCGCGCCGCAGCGGTCAGACCCTGATTCTGGAAGAGACGGTGCGCAAGACACGCGCCTCGGAACCCGTCGTGACCGGCTGTTTCCGCCTGAGCCCCACTGCTGCTGGCCTGAAGGGCACCTGGCAGGCTCCAGGCAAGGCCCCCCTGGCCGTGACCCTGAACCGCGTGGACCCGGAAAAGCTGCCCCTGGCGCTGGGCGTCTCACCGGGGCTGCTGTCGCTGCGCACGGGCGACCCCATGGCGTTCCTGAAGGTGAACCGCCCGTGGGTCAAGGCGGCAGACGGCCGCAGCGTGCGCGAACCCGCCTCGGGTGTGGTGTACCCCCGGGTGCCCGGGGGCAGCGCGGCCCTGAACGCGGCTCTGCAGGACCGGCAGCTGGACCACGCCGTGAGCACCCTGGACTGCCGCGCCATGTTGCCGCAGGACCTGCAGAACGACCCCCAGGCGGGCTATGAGGTCCGCACCCAGCTCACCTTTCAGAAGGGACAGCTGCTGAGCCTGCGCGACGACGTGTATTACGACTGCGGCGGCGCCCATCCGGACAGTTTTACCGAGGGCGCCATTCTGGACCGCACGACGGGGAAGGCGGTGGCGCTGCAGGCCCTGTGGCCTCGCCTCACCCCGGCGCGGCAAAAAGAGCTGTACCTGAAGGCCGTGCAGAGCGGCATGGACCGCGAGTGCCTGAATGTGCTGCGCGAAGAGGCCCCCAGCTTCACCGCCCACCTGAGCCCAGCAGGCCTGAACCTCACGCCGTCGGGCCTGCCGCATGTGGTGGCCGCCTGCGCTGAAACTGGCGTCATTCCCTTCGCCACCCTGCGCGCCGAGGCGAATTCAGCGTCGAAGTATTTCAACAGTGTGTACGGGCGGTAGGGGACAGGCCATGAGCCATGGGCTCTGGGCCATGAGGTTCGGGGAGAGAGGGCTTGGGGCTTCTCTGTAGGCCTTTCAGGTTGCTGGCCAAGTTCCCTAGAGGAGCAGAGGTTTTCGTTCAATCCGTGATCGAACTCGGGACACCGCCGATTCAATCTCTCCTTTCCCGGCAACCGTTTTTCCCTCCTCGCTCTGCTCAGGTTGAACAGTGACCAAAACTGTTCAACCCGAATTCGTATCAAGCCCCCAACAGCGGCCTCCTCATGGCTCATGGCCCAGAGCCCAGAGCCAGAAAACACCCCGCGAGCGTCACACTCGCGGGGTGTTTTCTGCTTGTCAGCGCTCAGTCGCGGCTGGCGCCAAACAGTCGCAGGATGAACAGGAACATGTTGATGAAATCCAGGTACAGGGCCAGGGCGCCGTTGATCGCCGCGCGCTCGGCCATCTCGCCCTGCACGCCGCTCAGGGCGAGGTTGCGCAGCATCTGGGTGTCGTAGGCGGTCAGACCCGCGAACAGCAGCACGCCCACGATGGAGATCATCAGGGTCAGCGGGCCACTGGCCACGAACAGGTTCACGATCATGGCCACGAACAGGCCCAGCACGGCGAACATGAAAAACCGGCCCATGGCACTGAGGTCCTTCTTGATCAGGAAGCCGGCCACGCTCATCAGGCCGAAGGTGCCGGCGGTGGTGGCAAAGGCGGCAGTCACAGCGCTGGCGTCGTAAGTCATCAGCAGGCCGGAGAAGGTCAGGCCGGTCAGGGCGGCATAGGCGATGAACAGGGCGCCGGCCACGGCGCTGTTCAGGCGCTGCGCGGCGAGGCTCAGCACAAACACCAGGGCCAGCTGGGCGAACATCAGGGGCCAGCGCAGGTTGTACACCTGCAGGGCCAGCACCTCATTCTGGGCGGTCAGGTACGCCACACCGGCGGTGAGGGCCAGCCCCGCCGCCATCCAGGAATAGGTGCGGGCCATGAACGTGCGGACAAGGTCCGTGGTCCGGGCCGACGTGGTGGGATAGGTCTGCATACACCCCAGGATACGGGCTGCAGGGCGAAAAAGTTTCCCGGATTCGCTCAAGATTCTGAAGGCCCGGCAGGGTGGGGTGCTCTTCCTGCCGCTGTCCCAGGCACACCCACCAGAATGCTTTTCCCCCTCACCCCTTCCCACTCTCTGCCCGCCGCCGTCACCCCTCACTCAGCAGCAGGGCCAGCGGAAAGTCCTCCAGAATCTTGGCCAGCGGGGTCTTGTCGCCGCGCACCCGCAGGCGCTCGCCGGTCAGGGCGTTGCGGTAGGTGCCGGCCGGCAGGGTCAGCTGGCGGTTGCCCCACACGGTGCCCTGGGCCCAGGGCGTGCGCTCGCGGGTCAGGCTCAGGGTCAGGCGGGGGGCCACTGTGATGGCCCGCGCGCGGCCATGTTCGCGCACGAAGCCCAGCACGTGGCGCCCCCCGCCCAGCGCGGCGTAGCTGCCCTGCCGGAACATCGCCGGGTGCTCGGCGCGGGCGCGCAGGGCGGCGCGGGTGACGAGCACCTTCACGTCGCCGGTGTCGTAGCGGGCCAGCAGCCGGGCCGGGTCGGCGCCCACGCCGCCGCGTTCCAAGCGGCCCAGGGTGCGGGCCAGCGCGGCGTAGTCCACGGGGCGGCGGTTGTCCGGGTCCACGAGACTCTGGTTCCAGCCCTCGCTGCCCTGGTAGGTATCTGGCACCCCGGGGGCAGTCAGGCGCACCAGCGTGGCCGACAGGCCGTTCTGCGCGCCGTAGGGGCTGATGCGTTCATGCAGCTCGCGCAGCGAGGCCAGAAAATCGTCGCTGCCCAGCAGGCCACGCACCAGCCGGTCCAGCGCCGCCTCGTAATCGGCGTCGGGGGCGGCCCAGCTCGTGCGCAGCTTGGCTTCACGGGCGGCCTTGAGCATGTAGGCACTCAGGCGCTCAGCAAAACCCTCCAGGTTGCCGCCCAGCGGGTAGGCGCCCAGGGCGTTTTGCAGAAACACGTAGGTGTCCAGCCGGGTGGGGGCCGGGCCCAGCTCCAGTTCGGTTTCCAGGCCGCGAATCAGTGGTGACCAGCGGCTCAGGTACGCGGCCCAGGTCTGGGGCAGTTCGGACAGCACATGGATGCGCGCGCGGGTGTCCTCGCCGCGCTTGGTGTCGTGGGTGCTGCCGCCCAGCATGGCGTGCGGCCAGTGGCGGGCACGCGCCCCGGCCTCGGCGTGAAAGGTGGCCAGCGGCGTGCCGAACAGCGCGGGATCGCCTCCCACCTCGTTCAGCGACACCAGGCGGCCGTAGCGGTAAAAGGCCGTGTCCTCGGCCCCCTTGGCCGTCACCGGGCCCGTCAGCTGCTGGAACTTCAGGGTGAATTCGGCATAGGCGGCGCGCGTGGCCTCGTCGTCGGTATCCAGGGTCAGCACCGCGCGCAGGTATTCGAACACGCTGGGGTCCAGCGCGCCCACCTCGCGCCGGTTGTGGGCAGCCGCGTCGCGCACAGCGTGGTCAATCTTGGCGTCATCGCCGGCCTCGCGCTCGCCGGTTTCGCGCAGGTAGGTGCGGTAGACCGGAAAGGTGGCAATCACCTCGCGGATGGCCTGGCGCAGCGTGCTGAGGGTAAAGTCCCGGGCGCGCAGGTCCGCTTCTGACAGGCGCTCAAGGTGCTCGGCCAGCACATTCACCTCGCCGGGCAGGCTCAGGCGCTGAATCAGCTGCTTGCCCCGGTACAGCTGCTCGCCGTAGCTGGCGCGTTCGCCGGTGAAGCGGCGGTAAATGGCACTCAGGTCCTCCTCGGCCGCCGGGTCCACAAAGGCGCCGCTCAGCTGCGCCAGAAAGTCGTAGCCGGTGGTGCCGTGAACCGCCCAGTTGCGCGGCAGCGCCTCGCCGGGTTCCAGAATCTTCTCGGCCACCACATACAGCGCCTTTTCGCCGCGTGTGGTGATCAGTGGGTCCTGTCCCAGGGCGTGCGCCGCCCCGGCCTGCAGCGCGCGGAAGTAGCCGGCCGGGTCGTACAGGCCGTCGGTGTGGTCCAGCCGCACGCCCTGCAGAACCCCCTCGCGCAGCAGCTCGAACAGCGTGGCGTGGGCCCAGGCGAACACGCGCGGGTCTTCCATGCGCAGCGCGGCAAGGTCGTTGATGTCGAAAAAGCGCCGGTAATTGATCTCCTCGGCTGCCACCTTCCAGAAAGCCAGGCGGTAATTCTGCTCGCCAATCAGCCGGTCCAGGCGCGCGTGGTCGGCGTTGATGGCCGCCACCGTCTCGTCCAGCGCCCGGCGCACGGCCGCGTTGCCGGCCAGCAGAGCCCCCAGGCGCCGGGTCACCACCTGGGCTTCCTGGGCGCGGATCACGCGGTCCTCGTCGGACAGGCCGGGTTCGGTGCTGCGCGGCAGGTGGTCCACCGAGCGGCGAATGCTGGCCAGTTCGCCCAGCGTCTCGGTATCGGCGCCGCGCAGAGCGGCTTGCAGATCGGCCAGCAGCAGCGCCACCGAGCGCGGCGACAGCGGCAGGCGCCGCTCCCAGTAGCGCAGCCAGAACTCACCGCCTTCGTGGGTCAGGGTCAGTTCGCCGCGTTCCAGCACCCGGCCATACTGGTCGCCCAGTACCGGCAGCAGCACCTTGCCCTCCAGGGCGCGCTTGAGCGGATGCCAGGAAATATCGAAGAAATGGGCGTAGCGGCTGGCCTGGCCGTGGCGCAGCACGTCTTCCCAGTAGGGGTTGTGCCCGCCCTGAATCCCCATGTGGTTGGGCACAAAGTCGGCAATCAGGCCCAGGCCCAGTTCCCGGGCGCGGGCCGACAGGCGGCGCAGCCCCGCCAGTCCGCCCAGTTCGGGGTTCACCTGCGCGTGGTCGGTCACGTCATAGCCGTGGGTGGACCCCGGCGTACTGGTCCAGATGGGCGAGAGGTACAGGTCCGTGATGCCCAGCCGTTTCAGGTACGGCAGCACGCGCCGGGCCGCCGCGAAATCAAAGCCGGCGTGCAGTTGCAGGCGGTAGGTGCTGCCGGGCAGGTGGGGCGTGAAGGCAGGTGCGGTCATACCGGCGTTCATGGTGCTGGCTTCCGTCATGCCTGGTCCTGTCGGGCCGGGGCCAGCAGGGCCGCTTCGCCGGGGGCCAGACTGAGCGTGTCCAGGGCCAGCGGCTGGGCCGGGTCCCCCTCGGAGTGCAGCAGCACCCGGGGCGGCAGGGCAAAGGGCAGGCTCAGATGTGCGGCGCGTAGCGGCTGGCCGGTGAGGTTCCACACGAGCGCCCGCTCGCCCTGGTCCGTCTGCCAGCGCACCCACAGGCCTTCGGTCTCGGTGTGGGCGCCGAAGGTGCCGGCCGACAGGGCCCGGCGCGTGCGCACCGCGAGCACCGGGTCGTCCCGGCGCAGGCGCAGCAGCGCGCGGTACAGCGCCAGGGTACGGGCGTGTTCGCCCTGCTCGCGCTCGGCCCAGTTCAGCTTGGCGCTCTCAAAGGTGGCCTCGGCCTGCGGGTCCGGCACGTCCAGGGTGCTGAAGCCCGAGAAGTACGCGAATTCGCGCCGCCGCCCCTCGGTCACCATCTGGCCCAGTTCGCCGTGGTGGTCACTGAAAAAGGGAAAGGGCGTGCTCGCCATCCACTCCTGGCCCTGAAACAGCAGCGGGGTCATGGGCAGCGAGAGCAGCAGGGTGCTGGCTCCCCGGAATTCGGCGGCGGTCACGCCCTCAAAGGCCTGCAGGCGGTCACCCAGCGCGCGGTTGCCAATCTGGTCGTGGTTCTGAATGCAGTACACGAAGCTGGGCGCTTCCAGCCCGTCGGCCGGTTTGCCGCGGTGGTGTTCCTCGCCCGTCACGTGCCAGAACTGCCCCTCGTACAGCCAGCCCCGGGTAAGAATGCGCGCCAGACTCTCGGCGTGGCCCCGGTAACCGCCGTAGTAGCCCTCCTGCTCGCCGGTGATGACCACCCGCGTTTCGTGGTGAAAATCGTCCACCCAGATGCCGTCCAGGCCGTAGTCAGTCACCAGTTCAGGGTGGTTGCGGTGGTCCTCGGCCAGCAGCAGGTGGTGGCCACCCAGGGCGTGGACCTCACGCGCCAGCTCACAGAGGATGTGCTCGGGGCTGTCGTCCTGCATGGAGGCGGTGGCGTCCAGCCGCAGGCCATCGAAGCGGTAGTCGCGCAGCCACATCTGGGCGTTGTCGGTGATCAGGCGGCGCATGTGCGGCTCGGCGTAGTCCAGGCCCTGGCCCCAGGCGGTATGAAAGCGGTCGGTAAAGTACGAGGGACTGTAGGCCGAGAGGTAATTGCCGTCCGGGCCAAAATGGTTGTACACCACGTCCAGAAACACCCCCAGCCCCAGGCCGTGCGCGCGGTCCACAAAGGCCATCAGGTCTTCGGGGCGGCCGTAGGGCGCAAAGGGGGCGTACAGCGCCACCCCGTCGTAGCCCCAGCCGCGCTGGCCCGGAAAGGCCGCCAGCGGCATGAGTTCCACCGCAGTCACGCCCAGGTCACGCAGTTCGGGCAGGCGCTCGGCGGCGGCCTTCAGGGTGCCCTCGGGGGTAAAGGTGCCCACGTGGAGTTCGTAGAACACGCACTCGTCCAGGCGCCGCCCTGGCCAGTCGGGGTACTGCCACACGTAGGCGCCGGGGTCGATCACCTCGGCCTCGCCGTGCACGCCGCCGGGCAGAAAGCGGGCGTAGGGGTCTGGCAGGGTCAGGCCGTCGAGCACAAAGGCGTAGCGCGCGCCGGCGCCCACCGGCACCGTGGCTTCAAAATAGCCGTCCCCCTGCGGCTGCAGCGGCAGGGTCTGACCGTTCACCCGGACCTGCACCTCACGGGCGCGGGTGCTCCACACGCTAAAACGCGTGGCCTGTCCTCCGGGAAGCAGGTGGGCGCCCAGGCGACGGCGCCCCTCGTCTGTATCTGGCCTTAACAAGGTCGTCATGAGCCTTCCTCCCTTGAAGGGTGTTGGGGTTCTGGGGGGAATCTGGCGTGTGGTGGCAGGCGGGCCCTCAGGCCCCTGGCCCTGTCCGCAGCGGGTGCGGGACAATCATGAAGAGTAGACGCCGGCCCGCTCTGGCCTGTGAGAACGCCTTCAAGAAACCGTGGGATTGTCTGACGGCGCCCCGAGCGTGGCATGAAGGCGCCTTGAAGCAGAGGCATCCTGGCCTCACCGCGAATGGGAACCACAGCGCGCCCCTGGCTACTGGGAACCAGGGGCGCGCTGAGAATGGAGCTGAAAGGTTAGCTCTGGCCGGGGGTGCCCCCGCGCCGGCCCCGGCGGCGGCGGCGGCGCTTGGCGTCCTCGGCGCTGGGGGGCGTGCTGGCCTCGGCGGGGGCCGGCGCGGTGCTTTCGCGGGCCTGTTGCTCGCGCCCCGGGCGGGGGCCGCCGGCGGGCCGACCATTCAGGCGCCCGGCGGCCCCCCGGTCATTGCCCCCCCGGGTAAAGCCCCGGGCGCCGCCCCCGCCACGCTCGGGGCGGCCGTTCATGGGGCGGCCGCTGCGGCCCTGGGGCGGCCCACCCTGACCGTCCTCGGGGGGCATGTTCTCCAGGGTCCAGTCCCCGAAGTACATGCGCTGCACGGTGATGTTCACCGGGCGCAGGTGCTCGTTGCGGGGGCGCTCCAGGGTAATCACGCGCCGCGCGCCCCGGCCGCCCATGGGGGCGCCGCCGAAGGTGCGGCCCTGGGGCCGGGCCCCGCCCCCCTGCAGGCGCCCGCGACCGGGGGGCCGGCCCGCGCCCGCCGAGGGCGAGAGGGTGGGGCCCGCCGAGGGGTCGTCCAACGTGAATTTCTTGGGCTCGCTCACCGGCAGCTGCTGCAGTTTCTCGCGCTTTTCCTGCTCGCGGTCTTCGCGGCGGCGGGCGCGGGGTTTGACGGGTGAATCCATATCGGTCTCCTGATGAATGTCGCCGGGGCGGAAGTCCGGGCTCTCGGGGTCCGCCAGGGTGAAATCGGTCTGGCGGGCCATGGGGTTGACGGCGTGAATGGTGACGTGCACAGGGTCGCCCAGGCGGTAGCTGCGGCCCCGGCTGCGGCCCTTGAGCATCTGCGCATCTTCCACAAAGACGTAGTAATCATCGTCCAGGTGCGTGATGTGCAGTTTGCCTTCCACGCCGTTGTCCAGCGCCACAAACAGGCCGCTGGCCACCACGCCAGACACGTTGCCGTGAAAGGACTCGCCGATATGCTCCTGCGCCCACTTGGCCTGGTAGTACTTGGTCAGGTCGCGTTCTGCCTCGGCGGCGGCGCGCTCGCGCTCGGAGGTGTGGTCGCCCATGCCGGGCAACCGGGCCTGCAACTGCGCCACCGCGCGGTTGCCAGCCTTCAGGTCGCCGCTCAGCATGCCCTTGAGCACGCGGTGCACCAGCAGGTCCGGGTAGCGGCGGATGGGCGAGGTGAAATGCAGGTACTCGTCGAACGCCAGCCCGAAGTGCCCCAGGTTTTCCCCGGCGTACTTCGCCTGCTGCATCGACCGCAGCAGCAGCGTGTTCACGATGCCCTCGCGCGGGGTGCCGCGCACCTGCTTGAGGACCGCCTGGTACGCCTGCGGGGTGGAAAGGCCAGCCCCAGCCGCCCAATGGCGCCGCTGACCTCCTGAAAGCGCTGCAGGGTGGGTTCCTCGTGAATGCGGAACAGCGCCGGCAGCTCGCGCTGCAGCAGCTCGTGGGCCACCACCTTGTTGGCCAGCAGCATCAGGTCCTCAATCATGCCGCGCGCGGTTTCCTCGCGGATGGGAATGAGTTCCATGCGGCCGTCCGGGCCCACGTCCACCTTCACCTCGCGCAGCTTGAAGTCCAGCGCACCTTCACGCAGGCGCTTCTGGCGCAGCTTGGTGGTGATTTTCAACAGCAGGTGCAGGTCGCCTTCGAGGTGCCGGGCGTGTTCGGGCAGCGTGGCGGTGGCCTCGCTGTACGCCTGCACCTCGTCGTAGGTCAGGCGCGCCTTGGAGTTGATGACGCTGGGCGCCAGCTGCACCTTCAGAATCTCGCCCTCGGCCGACAGCTCCACCAGGGCGGTCATGGTGAGGCGGTCCTCGTAGGGCACCAGGGAACACACGCCGTTGCTGACGTGCTCGGGCAGCATGGGCAGCACGCGCCCCGGCAGGTACACGCTGGTGGCCCGCGCGTAGGCCTCCAGGTCCAGCGGACTGCCCTCCTGCACGTAGTGGCTCACGTCGGCAATGTGAATGCCCACCACAAAGGTGCCCTCCGGCGTGGGCTGGATATGAATCGCGTCGTCAAAGTCCTTGGCGTCGCGGCCGTCCACGGTAAAGATGTTGAAGCCGCGCAGGTCCAGGCGGCCACTCAGGGCCTCCTCGGGAATCTGGGTGGGAATGGCGCTCGCCTGTTCCTGCACCTCGTCCGGGAAGTCGCCGCGCAGGCCGAACTTCACGATCACGGCTTCGGTCTCGGTCACCGGGTCGTCCTGCTCACCCAGCACGCGGGTAATCTGGCCGAACACCTCGTCCTCGCCGGTGTTTTCCGGCCAGAACAGCTCGGTGACCACGCGGGCGCCGGCCTGCAGATCGTCCAGGCCCTCGGGCAGCAGCAGAATGCGGTGGCGGGCGCGGTGGTCGTCGGGCTTCAGGATGGGGTGGCCGTGGTGGAATTCCAGCGTGCCCACCAGCTGCCGGTAGGCGCGCTGCACAATACGCACCACGCTGGCCCGGGGGTTGCCGTCGCCGCGCTGGCCCCGGCGGGGGCTGCGTCCGCCCCGGTCCTCACGGCTGTCGCCCCGGCCTTCCATGCGCACCAGCACGATGTCGCCGTTCCAGGCTTCCAGGGTCTGCTCGGCGGGAATATAGAAGTCCTCGCCGCCGCTGTCGGGAATCACGAAGCCAAAGCCCGCCGCCGACGCCTGGAAGCGTCCGCGCACAAGGCTCATGGCCTCGGGCAGGCCGTAGGTCTTCTTGCGGGTGCGCACCACCTCGCCGCTGTCCACCAGGGTTTCCAGCAGCTCGGTCAGGTCGCGCCAGTCGCCCAGGCGGTTCATGGTCTGGCGGGTAAAGGTGCGTTCCAGATCGCGCACGTGCACCGGGCGCCCCAGCTTGCGCAGCTGCGCCACCACGATGTCGCGCCCGGGGTGGGCCGCGTCTTCCTGCTCCTGCGGGCTGGGCTGGGGGTCCTGGGCCTGGGCGGGGGCCTGTTCGGCCACCGGCGCGGCGGGGCTCAGCTCTGTTTCCGCGTCCGGCCGCGCTTTGCGGCCACGCCGCTTGCGGGCGGGAGCCACGGGCGCCGCCCCGGCCAGATCAGATTCGACCAGCCCAGACTCAACGGGCTCAGGGCTGGTGGCCGCTGCGGGCGTCTGGGCCACCGCTTCCACGCCGGACAGCACCTCGGGCAGCGGCGCGGCCGAGAGGGCCGCCTTGCGCGGCCGACCGGCGCGTTTGCGGGGCACCTCCAGAATCACGGGATCCGGTTCGGGGGCCTGCAGGGGGGCTGGGACCGGGTTGGTTGGACCCAGGTCGGCGGGCGTGGGGTCGGTTGGGGCCGCAACCGGGGCCACGTCCAGGGCAGGGGGCGCGGCCTTCACCGCCCCGCGCCGACCCCGGCGGGCCGGGACCGGGGGCTGGGCTTCGGCGCTGCTGACCTGAGCCGGCGCGGACACTTCGGGTGGCGTGGCCGCCTCGGAGTCGGCCGGGGCCGCCAGCCGGATCTTCCGGCCCCGTCTGGCCGGCGTGGCCGTCCCGGGCGCGGGGGTATTCAGGGCGGCCGTGTCAGGTGCGGCTGCGCTTTCAGCGGCCTGAACCGTGGTGCCTCCCGGTTCGTGGGGGTCGGCGTCGGTCGCCTGGAGGGCATTCGGCGGCTCATCGGTGCTCTGGGCGCTGCCCAACGGGGTTTCGCTGGGCTGGACCTGGCGGGGCTGCCGGCCTGTCCGCTTCTTGCCCACACCCGCGGTGGGCACCGGCGTTTCGGGTACAGCGGTTTCAATGACAGGGATTTCCGTGCCACTGGCTTCAGGGATGGTGGCTTCGGGCTGGGGCGTTGGCGCCAGGACCGGCCCGGGCTGGGTTGCCTTTTTCCCCCGGCGTGGTGCACGGACCGGGGTGGTTGCGCTGTCCAGCTCCGCTATGGGGGCCGGAACAGGTGAACTACTGTGATCGGGGGAGGGCTGGGCCACGGGGGCGTTCAGCGCGTCGGGCCCGCTGCTCTGGGCTTTTTTCGCGCGGCTGGTGCGGGGTTTGGGGGCGGCTTCGGCCGCTGGCGCGGCCGAAGGGCGCCGCGAACGTGTGGAGGTGGGTGTGGCTGTGCCGGCACTGTCGGTGCCGGGCACCGTTTCCGTTTTTTTCTTCGGCATGTACGTTCCTGGTGAATCAGGACGCGCCCGTGGGGGTGAACTCATGCGCGGCCTCTATGGCCTTCTGCTGCGTGGCGCCGGCGCGCGCAATCCGCCCACGGGAACTGGTGTTGGTCGCTTCCTCGGGTGGCGCCCGGCAGTCCAGCACGACCGGAAAAACCGTGATCGTGGTGGGGGCGCTGTCCTGAACCCGGCAGCGGCTTCAGCATAACACGCCCCGCCTGACGCCACCTTTACGCAGCCCTGGCCCCGCTTCAGCCCGGGCGCACCACCTGTCCACTCAGGGGCGCGTGATCGCTCAGACGGGCGGCGCGGTGCGCCTGCACGCCCTGCACGCTCACCCCGGCGCTCAGCAGATAATCCAGGCGCCAGCCCACATCGTTGGTGTAGGCGTTCCCCCGGTTGCTCCACCATGTGTAAGCGGCCGTTTCGCCCAGGCAGGCGCGGTGGGTGTCGGTCAGGCCACAGGCGAGGTGCCGGGTCATCCACTCGCGCTCCTGGGGCAGAAAACCGCTGTTTTTCTGGTTGGCCCGCCAGTTTTTCAGGTCCACCGCCTGGTGGGCAATGTTGTAGTCGCCGCCAATCACCAGCGGAGTGCCTTCGGCCAGCAGGGCCTCGGCCCAGGCGTGGTAGTCCTCCAGAATGCGCTCCTTGAAGCCCTGACGCTGGGGACCAGAGCTGCCGCTGGGCAGATACACGCTGGCAAAGCGCACGCCGCCCACCACGGCGCTCAGCACGCGGCCCTCGGCGTCCAGTTCGTCGTGGGGCAGGCCCACGCGAATGTCGCTCAGCGCCTCTCTGGCTAGAATGGCCACACCGCTGTAGCCCGCCTTCTGGGCGGGAAACCACGCCCCGGCGTAGCCCAGATCGGCCAGGGCGCCTGGCATGGGGTCGGCGCGCACCTCTTGCAGCAGCAACACGTCCGGCGCCTCGGTGCTTAACCACTCGCGCAGGCCCTTGCGCAGGGCGCTGCGCAGGCCGTTGAGATTCAGGGTGGTGACCTTCAGGGGCGCCGGTTCATTCATGGGCGCCCGCAGCATAAGGGACAGGCCCCGGCGGCCTTCACCGCACCCTGAATTTTCCTTCAGACAAGGTGCAGCCTGAGGGCGGGCGGGGTCTGTTACGCTGCTTTCACCATGGTCGAGATCAAGTTTCGCAACGAGAGCGATGGTCAGGAATTCGAGATGACCCACCCCAAGGCCGCCCGGGTGCTGAGCGACATTCAGATGTGGGCCCAGAGCAACGCCTTTGAACACGTGGTGTTCTGGCGCGACCCCGAGGACGCCCACAAATTCTGGGTGCAGCTGGGCGACGACCGCCTGAATTACTGGATTCACGACAGCACCTTCACCGAGGGCAAGCACGAGACGGTGGAGATGCAGATGGACTACGCCCGGGGCGCCCAGCGCCGCAGCGCGGCCGGGTACGACAAGTTCGACAAGTAGGGCTGTGGGCTGTGGGTTGTAGGAACGGCTTTTCCTACAGCCCACAGCCCACCACCTACACCCCCACCCCTCCCAGTCGCCGCGCGGCCTCCAGCAGCACCTCGGGCGGCTGCACCAGGGCCAGGCGCACGTAGCCCTCACCCTGGGTGCCAAAGGCGGCGCCGGGGCTGAGCGCCACGCCCGTCTGTTCGGCGGCGCGCACCGCAAAGGCCACGCTGTCACGCAGCCCCGGCACCCGGGCCCAGGCGTACATGCTGGCCTGGGGCCACGCCACCGCCCAGCCCTGGTCGCGCAGGGCGGGCACCAGGGCGTCACGCCGGGCCTGAAACACGGCTGCTCCCTGGCGGCCCAGGGCTTCCGGCAGGTCCAGCGCCAGCGCCGCCGCGCGCTGAATGCCCAGATACGGGTGAAAATCCACGCTGCCCTTTACCCGCGCCAGCGCGGCAATGGCCCCGGCGTCCCCGGCGGCAAAGCCGACCCGGAAGCCGCCCATGTGGTGGGTCTTGCTCAGCGAGTGCAGTTCCACCACGCCGTCCAGACCCGCCTGCAGGGCGCTGGGGGCGCGGTAGTCGTCATAGGTCAGCTCGGCGTAAGGGTGGTCGTGGATGAGCAGGGTGCCCCGCTCGCGGCACCACGCGGCCACACGCGGAAAGAACGCGTCGTCCACCACCGCGGAAGTGGGGTTGTTGGGGTAATTCAGCAGCAGGGCGCGCGGGCGCAGCTCCTGCGGCAATGCGTCCAGGTCCGGTAGAAAGCCGGTGTCTTCGCGCAGCGGCAGCGGCGCCACCCTCACGCCCGCCACCGCCGCCGCGCCCAGGTAGGGCGGGTAACCGGGGTCGGGCAGCAGCAGGGTGTCGCCGGGGTCGGTCACGGCCAGCAGCAGGTGGGCCAGCCCTTCCTGCGCCCCGATCAGCGGCAGAACCTCGGTCTGGGGGTCCACAGTCACCCCAAAGCGGCGGCCCAGGTAGCGCGCCGCCGCCTCGCGCAGCGGGGCCGTGTCGCTGAACAGGGGATAACGGTAGGTGCCCGGGTCACGGGTGGCCCCGCGCAGCGCCGAGAGCACGGCTTCGGGCGGTGAGAGGTCGCTGCTGCCAATGCTCAGGTCAACCACCGCGCGCCCGGCGGCCCGCGCGCGTTCCTTGGCGGCGTCCATCAGCGCAAAGACGCTGCCCGGCACCGCCCCTGCTCGTTGAGAGGCCCACATACAGGGCAGGGTAGTGCATGGCCCCCGCCCCCTGGGGTGCCGCGCGCCTGTCTTGGGAGGGCGTGGGGCGCGCTCAGGCAAATGCTCTATGCTCGGCCGCATGGCGTATCAGGCGGTGATTGGGCTGGAAGTGCATCTGCAGCTGAAGACGAGAAGCAAGATCTTCAGCGCCTGCCCGCAGGACTATCACGGCGCGCCGCCCAATACCTTCACGGACCCCTACACCCTGGGGCTGCCCGGCACCCTGCCTGCCCTGAACCGCGAGGCGGTGGAACTCGCCATGATGTTCGGCCTGGGCCTGAACTGCGACGTCTCGGGGCCCACCCAGTTTCACCGCAAGAACTACTTCTACCCCGACGCTCCCAAGAACTTTCAGCTCTCGCAGTACGACCGGCCCATTGCCCGGGACGGCTTTCTGGACGTGACCCTGGAGAGCGGCGAGGTGCGGCGCATCCGCATCAAGCGCGCGCACCTCGAAGATGACGCTGGCAAGCTGACCCACCCCACCTACGCGCCTTATTCCATGCTGGACCTGAACCGTGCCGGCTCCAGCCTGCTGGAAATGGTCACCGAGGCGGACCTGACCGGTCCCGAAGAAGCCCGCGCCTTTCTGGAAAGCGTGCAGGCCATTGCGCAGGCGCTGGGGGTCAGCGACGCCACGCCGGAAGAAGGCAAGATGCGCTGCGACGTGAACCTCAGCCTGCACCGCCCCGGCGAACCCTGGGGCACCAAGGTGGAGGTGAAGAACCTGAACTCCTTCCGCTCGGTGGCGCGCGCCATCGAGTACGAGACCGCCCGGCAGGCGCGGGTGCTCTCGGGCGGCGGGCGCATCACGCAGGACACCATGGGCTGGGACGAGGGCGGGCAGAAAACCTTTGTCATGCGCACCAAGGAGGGCGAGGCCGATTACCGCTATTTCCCCGAGCCCGACCTGCCCCCGCTGGACATCACCCTGGACTGGCTGGCGCAGGTGCGCGCGCGCATGCCTGAACTGCCCGCCCAGAAGCGTGAGCGCTACCTGGCGGCGGGGGTGCGGGCCGGCGACGCCCACACCCTGAGCCACAGCGTGGCCCTCTCGCGCGTGTACGACGAGGCCATGCATGAAGGCCCGGATGGCCAGAAACCAGGTGCCCAGAAACCAGATGCCCAGAAGCTGGCGAACTGGTTGCTGGGCGACGTCTCGGGCCTGCTGGCCGCGCAGGGGCAGACCCTGGATGGCAGCGCCCTGCAGCCCGCCCATCTGGCGGCGCTGGTGACCCTGATTGACGAGGGCACCATCAGCGGGCGGGTGGCCAAGGACCTGCTGCCCGACGTGCTGACCGGCCAGGACCCGCGCGCCCTGGTGCGCACACGCGGCCTGAGCGTGGTGACCGACACGGCCGCCATCGACGCGGCCATTGACGCCGCCCTCCAGGCCGACCCCGCCACCGTGGAGAAGGTCCGCGCGGGCAACGCCAAGGCCATGAACGCCCTGTTCGGCCCGGTCATGAAGGCCACCGGCGGCAAGGCCAAACCCGAAGTGGTGCGCGAACGCCTGCAGGCGAAGCTGGGCCTGTGAAGGGGTTGGAGAAGTCTGAGGGTCGAGGGTCTAAGGGTCTAAGGAGACAGGGCACCAAGCCTCTTAGACCCTTAGTCCCTTTGACCCTGGGACGCCCCGCAGGGGCCCCATGACCGCCCCCCAGTGGCGCACCGCCGCGCTGGCGGCCCTGTGGGCGCTGGTGGCGGCCACCCTGGCGCTGTGTGCCTACAGCCTGTGGTCCGGCTGGCCGCCCTCGGAACTGGGGTGGCTGGGCGCGCTGCGCACGCTGCTCTCGGCGGTGGTGCTGGTGTGGTGGACCCAGGTCTTCGCCCGCTACGCCCAGGCCCTGAAAACCGAAGACGATGACGGGGTGCTGCGCTCCCTGCGCGGCCTGTTTCCCTGGCTGACCGCCCTGCGGCTGGCCCTGTGGCTGATGACGGTGTTTCTGTTCGCGGCGGGCGCGGTGCCCGAGGTTCACCTGGTGGCCCTGACCGCCCTGCTCATGGCCGAACTGGGCTTCATTCTGGCCAAGAACGCGGTGTACGGCACGCTGGCGCGCGTTGCCCCGGCCCCACTGGACCTGGCGGGCCGGGCCGCGCTGCTGTCGTGGCTCAACGCCTCGGCCGCCCTGAGCCTGGCCATTGGCGTGGTGAATGTGGTGCCGGTGGCCGGGCTGACGGAGGCCCGGCCGCTGGCCGACCTGCTGGTGTACGGCCTGCACGCGGCCCTGGATGTCACGGCCGCCCTGCTGGCCCTGGGCGCCGTGCGCCGGGCCCCGAGGGTGGAGTAACCCCCGAGCCCGGCGACACCCCGGGCCTGCTCAGGCTGCGGCGCGGGCTCCCGGGCCCTGCTGGGGCCCGCGCCCCTACTTCGTCCAGCGGTGCTCGTAGCAGTAGGCCCAGGCTTCGCCGGGTTCGGCGCTGCGAATGACCGCGTGGCCCGTGTCCTGCGCGTGGCGGGTGGCGTGCCTGTTCTTGGAGGAATCGCAGCAGCCCACGTGGCCGCAGGTCATGCACACCCGCAGATGCACCCAGGTGTCGCCCTGGGCCACGCAGGCCACGCACACGTCCGCTTCCGGCGTCACGGGGCCTGGGCTGGTCTGCGCGTGGCTGCACTGGGCCTGCTGTTCGGGGGTCAGGACCACGGGCGGGTGCTCGGCCAGCTGCCGGGCCAGTTCCTGGCGCGAGACGCCGGCCGGGGTGAGCAGATCCAGCAGGCCGGCAGCCACCTCGCGCCCCGGCAGCAGAATATGCTGGGCGCCCAGGCCCTGCAGACTCTGGAAGGCGGCGGGGGTGGTGGCGTGCGTGATCACCCGGACCGCCGGGGCCACAGTGCGCAGCACCTGAAGGGCGCGCTCGGTGGTGTCGTGGTCGTCGTCGGCAATGACCACCGCGTGGGCCGCCGCAATATTCAGGTCGCGCAGTGTGGCGGCGCGGGTGTAATCCGCGATCAGCACACTGGCGCCCCGCCGCTGCAGTTCGCTGGCGCCGTCCGGGCTGCGCGTGACCACCGCGTAGGGTTGCCCGGCGCGGCTCAGGGCCCGGGCTGCCAGCCGGGCGTGCACGCCGTACCCCAGAAACACCGTTTGCCCGGCCACGTCCAGGCCGTGGGAGGAGGGGCCCGCTTCACTCTGGCCGGGTTCAGCCCCCGGGCCAGGACCCGCCGGCTGCAGGCGGGCCAGCACAGCGGGGGCCAGACCGGCCAGCGCCGGCGTGAGGGTCATCAGCAGCACCGTGGCGGCAATGAACACCCCGCTCCCCTGCGCGCCCAGCCCGGCGAAACTCAGGCCCAGGGCGGTGCCGGCGGCGGCCAGCACAAACGAGAATTCCCCCACCTGCGCGCCCAGCAGCGCCACCGGCACCGCCACCTGCCAGTCCTCGCCCAGCAGGCGCACGCTCAGGGCTGTGATGACCGTCTTGACCACCACGATCAGGGCGGCGGCGCCCAGCACCAGACCCAGATGCCCGGCCAGAAAGCCCAGGTCGAGCTGCAGGCCCACCGACAGGAAAAAGGCGGCGCTGAACAGAATCTGCAGCGGCAGAATCTCGCCCAGGGCCTGCGCGCCGTACCGGCTCTCGCTGACCAGCAGCCCGGCCAGAAAGGCCCCCAGCGCCAGACTGACCCCGGCGACCGCCGTGAGGCTGGCGGTGCCAAAGCACAGCGCCACCACCGTGAGCAGGAAAATTTCCGGCGAGCAGGTGCGCGCCACCACCTCCATAACGGGCGGCACCAGTCGCCGCGCGGCCAGCAGCACCAGGGCAATGATGCCGGCGGCCTTGAGCAGGGCCAGCCCCATGCCCCAGAGCCCACCCCCCTCTCCGGCCAGCATGGGAATGAGCAGCACCATCACCACCACAGCGAGGTCCTGAAAGATGAGGATGCCCAGGGCCACCTGCCCGGTGCGGGCGCCTGTCTCGCCGCGCTCGCCCAGCAGCTTCATCACGATGGCGGTGCTGGACAGCGCAATCAGGCAGCCGGTGAACACCGCGTTGCTGACCCCCATCCCCAGCGCGAGCCCCGCCCCCAGCGTAACGAGCAGGGTCAGGCCCACCTGCAGGCCCCCGCCCAGAAAAATCAGGCGGGCGATGCGCCCCAGCCGCTCCAGGCTGAATTCGATGCCAATGGTAAACAGCAGCAGCATCACCCCGATTTCCGAGGCGGCGGCAATCAGTTCGGGTTCGTGAATCAGGCCCAGAGCGCCGGGACCCACCAGCACGCCCGCCACCAGAAACCCGATGATCGGCAGCAGCCGCAACCGGAAAGAGACATACGCCGCCAGCGCCGAAACCCCCAGCAGGGCGGTCACTTGCCCCAGGAAGGCCGGGGGGCCGCTGTGGGCCCCGGCCGCGCCGCCGTGGGCCCCGGCCAGGGCACTGCCCATCAGCAGCAGGCCCACCAGCGCTGCGCTGGGCGCTCCCCGGTGCGTTGCCGCTCGCATCTGTCCTGTCATACCGCGCAGCATGGCAGTTTCTGAAGAGGCGTGGCCGCGCGGCCCTGCGGGTGCCCTACCCTGGGGGCATGACCCGGCCTGCCCCCCGCATCGTGAGCCTGCTGCCCAGTGCCACCGACCTGCTGTTCGACCTGGAGCTGGGCGAGCACGTGGTGGGGGTGAGCCATTCCTGCGACCATCCGGGAGCCGCCGGGCGCCCGGTGCTGACCCGCTCGGTGGTGGACCCCCAGGCCCCCCAGGCCGAGATTGACCGGGCGGTGAGCGAGGCCGTGCGCGAAGGGCGCGCGCTGTATCAGGTGGACGGCGCCCTGCTGGATGAATTGAACCCCGATCTGGTGGTGACCCAGGGCGTCTGCGAGGTGTGCGCGGTCACGCCGGGCACCATTGACGCGGCGGTGCGGTATCTGCCGGGCTGCCTGCCCGCCGCCCGGGTGCTGAGCCTGGAAGGCCGGAGTGTGGCGGGCATTCTGGCTGATCTGACGGCCCTGGCGGGCGCCGCTGGCGTGCCCGGGCGCGGCGCCGCCCTGGCCCGGCAGGCCGGGGCCGACTGGCAGGGCATCGTGCCAGTGCCGCACGCCCCACGGGTGCTGACCCTGGAATGGACCGACCCCCCGTTTTACGGCGGCCACTGGGTTCCCGAACAGGTGGAGCGGGCCGGCGGGGTGAATGTGCTGGGCGCGGCCGGCACCGATTCGGGCCGGACCAGCTGGACGCAGGTGGCCGCTCTGGACCCGGACGTGATCGTGGTGATGTGCTGCGGCTACGACCTGGGCGAGAATCTGGCGTTTGCCCGGGCGCTGCGGGCTCCCGGTTCGCCCGCCCGGGGGCTGCGGGCCGTGCAGGCCGGCCAGTTGTGGGCCACGGACGCGGGCGCCCTGTTCAGCCGCCCCGCCCTGGGCGTGGTGCGCGGCGCGGCGGTGCTGGCTGATCTGCTGCGCGGCCACGCGGCCCCAGGCGCCAGTGTGCGCGTGTAGGCGAGGGTTGCCAGGCGGGCAAGCGCGGCCCTGGTGGCGCCACAAAAAAGGGTGCCCGCAGGCACCCTTTCTGGTTTCAGCCTCTGCCTTCAGCGCTATAGGCCCGTATCAGACGAGTTCCAAACAAGGCCGTACCCCATGACGGAATGTTTCCAACCGGAGGGACGCGCAGCGCTGCGGAGCAGCAACAGAGACGGATGTCCGGGAAGTGGACCGCCCCCAGCCGAAGGCGGGGAACATCCCCCTTCTTCCCGGATGTTCCGGATATGGACGGCCGTCCGTCTCAGACCACCAGCAGAATCAGCTTGTGGAGCAGCCAGCCCAGCGCGATACACACCGGAATGGTGAAAATCCACGCCTGCACAATGCGCCCGGCCACCTGCCACTTCACCTTTTTAAAGCCCTTGGTGGTGCCCACGCCCATGATGCTGGTGGAAATGGTGTGGGTGGTGCTCACGGGAATGCCCAGCTGGGTGGCGCCCACAATGATGGCGGCGGCGCTGGCCTCGGCCACGAAGCCGTCCACAGGTTTCAGGTCCACCACCTTGAAGCCCATGGTCTTGATGATGCGCCAGCCGCCCATCGCCGTGCCCAGGCCCATGGCCGCCGCCGCCGACAGAATGATCCAGAGCGGCACGTCCTGAACCTGCGTGCCCAGGTAGGCGCTCAGGGCAAAGGTCATGATGCCCATGGCTTTCTGGGCGTCGTTGCCCCCGTGCGAAAAGGCCATGAACGCCGCCGAGCCAATCTGTAGCCAGCGGAAGGTGCGGGTGACCGTGCGGGGCCGCATCCAGCGCAGCACCAGCCACGACAGCAGCGCCATCAGCAAGATGGGCACCAGAAAGCCCAGCAGGGGGCTGCTGACCAGACCCGTCAGGGTTTTGCGCACGCCCTTGGGAATGATGATGCCCGTACCGCCCGCCGCTATCCCGGCGCCCACGAGGCTGAAGATCAGGGCGTGGCTGGACGAACTGGGCAGGCCCTTCCACCACGTGAAGAGGTTCCAGATGATGGCGCTCAGCAGCGCGGCGCCGGTCAGTTCCAGCGTGGCGTACGCCTGCGGCACGATGTCGGTGGCAATGGTCTTGGCCACCGCCGTGCCGGCCAGCGCGCCCACCACATTCAGAATGGCGGCCATGGCAATGGCCTGGGCGGGGGTCAGCACCTTGGTGGCCACGCTGGTGGCGATGGCGTTGGCGGTGTCGTGAAACCCGTTGATAAAGTCGAACGCCAGTGCCAGTGCCAGAATAATGATCAGGCCAATCAGAGCCGTTTCCATGGATTGCCCTGGCCTTACGCGTTCTTGAGCAGAATGCTCTCGATGGTCTTGGCCACGCGCTGCGCCTGATCGCTGGCGTCTTCAATCAGGGCCACAATCTCGCCGCCCCGCATGGCACGGATCATGCCGGGCACATCCTGCACGCCGTCGTACAGGTGGCGCTGCACCTCGTCGCTGATGGTGTCGGCCTGGTCTTCCAGCGCGCGAATCTCGCGGGTGATCCGGGTCAGTTCGCCCAGTTTGCTTGACTGCTCCAGCAGGGGCATGACCTGGGCCAGCAGGGCGCACTGCTGCTCCACCACGCGTGCCAGCTGCGCCATCTGGGGCAGGGGGCGCTGGACGCCGTACAGGCTCAGTTTGCGCGCGGCGTCTTCCATATCGTCCACCAGGTCATCCAGCTCACTGTTCAGGCTGATGATGTCCTCGCGGTCAAAGGGCACGATGAACGACTCGGCCAGCAGGTTCGTGACCTCGCCGGTCAGGCGGTCGCCTTCATGCTCCAGGTCGCGCACGCGCTGAACCTTGGCCTCGACATCGGTGTAGTTTTCCAGCAGGTCCACCAGGGCCTGGGCCGTGGCGTGGGCATTGCGCGCCGCCGCCGCGAACTTCTCACTGAACCTGGGGTTGCTGGGCATGAATTTAGACAGAACCATGACAATCCTCCCGAATCTTGTGCCCAGGTGTCATGGAAATGTCAGCCCGGGCGGCCAAGAGAGAGCGGGAGGCATCTGGGGTGGCCTCCCGCGTTGGTCACAGTGTAAGGCCAATGGGCCAGCAGGCTTCCCAGGCGCCCTCCTGCTGACCTGAGCTTCATCTGTCCGGCGTGTTCTCTAAGATGTGGGGATATGGCTGAACGTCTGCACCGCCGGCACCCGGCCGGGCCCACAGCGGCACGCCGCCGCCTTCCCGAAGTCCATGCCCCAGCCCCGACGCTGGACCCCGCTGCACTGAAGATGCAGCGTCTGGCGCAGGAGCTGCGGCGGCTGAAGCCGACCTTGACCGCCGTGCAGCGGCAGGTGGCCACCCCTGTACTGCGGGCATCAGGGCTGGAACAGCAGGAGGTGGCACGGCTTGCCATTCAGCGGCAGGCGGTGCGTGAGCAGCTAGCCGCGTTGCCGGACGTGGCCGGCCCTGTTCAGCGACCGGCCCCGCCCGTCCCGGCCAGGCCTCAGAGTCCTGCTGACTGGGTCACGGTGATGCGGCATCAGGCCGAACAGGTTGAAGGCCAGGCGCTGGACACGCGGCAGTACGCGCAGTTCACCGCCCTGCAGCGACAGGTGGCGAACACCCTGGTGCAGGGCTTCCGTGCCGACCGAGGCCCAGCACAGAGCCGCTATGACACCTATGGCGAACATCTGGCGACGTTACAGCGCCATGCGATCAGCGCCCCGGTGTCTCGCGTGGTGCTGGGCATGGTGCCGGGTGGAGAACGATTGGCCTTGCAACGGGCGGTGGATGCAGCGGTGGGGCGATATGAAGCTGAGGCAGGACAACTGGCCACAGCAGCGCAGCGTCAGAGTCTGCAGCGGCAGTTGGCGGAACTGGACGCGGAAGCGACGCAACCCGTTCTCCAGCGGATTCAAGCGAAACGGGGCAGTGGGAATCCGTTGCCAGAAAGCATTCAGCGGCATCTGGAACAGGGCCTGAATCATGATCTGTCCAGAGTGCGGATTCACGACGACCCTGAAGCGGACACGCTGGCCAAGGGCGTCAATGCCCTTGCCTTCACGACGGGCACGGATATTTTCTTTCAATCCGGGCGGTTTAACCCAAACAGTCAATCTGGGCTGGAACTGCTGGCGCATGAAGTGACGCATACGGTGCAGCAGAGCCAGGGGCGCGTGGGGCCAGGCGTGGACCCCGATGCTGGATTGGAGGCTGAAGCCCGCACGATGGGCGCCAAGTTGGCTCAACAGGGGCCCCGCTTTGGCACCCAACATGCGCGGCACCGGCCAGGGGCGCTGACCCAGGTGCGTTCTCCCCAGCCCCTGCAGCGGCTGGCCGCCGCTCCCACCCTTCAGCGTTGGTTCAATCCACTGGACAAACTCAAGGAATTGAAGAAGAAGGCAAAAGCAGCGGTCAAGCAGGTGGTGAGAACCGTCACCAACCCGGCGGCCCGCAGGGCAGCCTTGAACACGCTGAAACGCAAGCTCCCTGCTCCTCTTCAGGCGACCATCAAGAAGGCGGCCAAGAAGCTGGGTGGGGTGCGGGCGGGCCTGGGTAAAGGCGTGGCTGCTGCACGCGGCGCCGTTAAGCGCGCTGGAGAAACTCTGGGTCAACGCCTGCCGCGCGCGGCCCAGTTGCTGAGCAGTGTGGGGCAGCTGTCCAGGAAGGCCCGGGCCGCGGTGTCACAGGCAGCCACCCGGGTGGGCCGCACCGCCCGGCAGCTGGGCACGGCCAAAGGGCGCGCGCAACTGGTGAAACAGGCCAAAGCGGGCCTTCACCGCACGCTGCGGGCAGCGGCCAAAGCGATGCCCGCCCCTGCACAGAAGGCCCTGAGGGGACTGGCCAAGAATGCGGCCAGCGCTGCGCAGAAGTTGACGAAGCTGGGCCTGAGTGCTGCCAAATTCGCCACCGATCCGGCTTACCGGGGCAAGGCGCTCCAGCGATTGGCGCAGACCCCGATGGTCAAGCAGATCGCGCAGGTGGGCGGCAACATCCACCGCTTCGCCACCGACAAGGCGTACCGGGGTGAGCAGCTGGCCAAGGTCGCCCAGGCTGGCAAACGCATTACCTTGCCCCTCCAGCAGATAGGCAGCAGTATTGGCAAGTTAGGCAAGGACGCCATGGTGGCCGTGGTGCAGAAGTCCAAGCAGGCCATGGCCTGGGCGAGCGCGAAGTGGGAGCAGGTCAAGAAGAGTGCCGCAGGCAAAGCGGTGGCCGGCGCCTGGAAGTGGATGCGTTCGCCCGAGGGGGCAGCCATCCTGGCCAAGTTCGGGGCGTCCATCGCCGTTGGCGTGGGCGTGGTGGCGGTGATTGGCACGGGTGGCGCCGCTCTGCCCCTGGTGCTGGCCGCCGCTGGTGTGGCCAGCGGCGTGGCGGGCTCGCTGGCCGAAACAGCGGTTCTGAAGAGCGCTGATCCAAAGACCTACAAAGACCGCAAATGGAATACGGGCATCAGTGCTTCGACCATGGCGGTGGACGGCCTGTTGGGGGCATTCCTGGGGCCAGCGGCGCGCGTGGTGGGCGGTGGCGTGGCCAGAGGAGTGGGCAGCGCACTGAAGTATGTGGGCGGTGGGGGGCAGGTTGTGGGGAAGGTGGCTGGCGCGGGGTGGCAAGGAGTGAGAAGCACTGCAGCCCGGTTGGTGGGCAACCGTGCCGCGCGTGTGGGCAATCAAGCGTCCGCTGTTCGTCAGGAGATCGCCCAGATCTGGCAGGTCACCCGTCAGGGCGTGCAGCAATACAACCAGAACATTGCGGCCACTGTGCGCGCTGGTGTTCGCCACGACATGCTGGGCAACGCCGGCTGGCGCGGCATTGGGCGGCGTGATGTAGGAACATTGCTGGCTGGAACAGATGTGCTGCGGCAAACCGTGAACCGTGTCGCGCGGGCCCGGGTCAAGGCAGAGCTGAACAGCCCAATGGGACTGATTCTGGCTCGCCAGCGCCTGAATATGCCGGGCGCCAGTGCCAAGAAAATTCGGCAGGCGCTCTTCAACGAACTCAAGGCCAATCCGCAGGACGACTTGATAGCGGCGGCCTGGAAAGCCAATCCACAGCTGCGCCGGGCCGCTTATTCAGCAGCCCGGGGCAGCATGTGGCAGCAGGTGAGTCAGGGTTTTGTGGGCAATGCAACCACCTTTGGCGGCAAGGCGGCCATGATGGCAATCACGGGCCCACGTCTCCTGGCTGCCAACATGGCGCAGAAAATGCAGGCGGCGAAGGGGGCCTTCGTGGAACATGGTCTGGCTGGCGGTATCGGTCAGAACGTGGGTGCTGTCGCTGAGGAACTCACCAAATTTGCGGGTTTGAAATTCAGTCTGAACGTCAAGGCTCACTCGGGCAGTAAGGATAAGCAGGCCCGCCGTGAAGCCATTCCGCGCGCCCTGGGAAAAACCGCCAACGAGTTTACGAAAGGTACGACATACGTCGATGCCGCATTGCAGAGTCTCGTTGGTATTCCGCCAGAGCTCCTGGGCAAGCCGGGAATGCTGCCCACTGCGATGGGGTTCGACACGACGCTGAAATATCTTGGAAGTTCAATGGGTAACGCTATAGGCGGCGATCTGCATGAAACCACTGAACCCGACAAGGAGGTAAGGGGTGCTAAATAAGATGTTCAGAGGCTTGTTCGGACAGCCGAAGGATCTGCCAGAGCCCTTTGTTGGGGACTCGATGTCCTTGTTGCAGGATTATTTATCTGCCAGAGGCATTGAAGGTAATATCAATAACTGTTGCTGCATATTTAAATACAATGATGTAGAGATCAATTGCGAATCTGGAGAGAAGGGAATAATTGACTTTACCATTTTGCAATTGGATGTGAATGACATATCTATAGATGGAATGCCTGATTGGGACATCTACTTCTCTCTTATTAAAATAGATAAAGCTATTTATTTACAGAGAGGTGTTTCTTTATGGCATCAAGGCACTCCAAAAGAAATTTTGGATGCTCTATTTTCCCAAATAAATCTACATGTTTTGCATCAGTCTCCTTTAGAAGCCGAGGGTAAATTTCGATCGTATATTAATGGCAAGACTAAACTCTATTCATGGCAAGCATTCAGATATTTTATGCAGCAGATCAAAGGTGACCGGATAACATCGGAGAGCCAAAATTACGTCTCCTTCGACACAGGTGGTTTACCCCTCGGTATACAGAAAACTCTGGACGCCGAATCCGTCATCATCTCCTACGACCTGCGCGATTACGAGGGGCTCTACGATCAGCACCGCGAGCAGATTCTGGACCTCATCAATTCGGTCGCGCTGCGCCACCGGCAAATCTGCTTCCTGATTGACCGCGAGCGCCTGCTGATCTGCAACAAGTTCTACGTCTCACCGGAAACCGACGCCCTGAACCTCTTCACGGCGCAACTGCAGGCCATTCACGACGCCCTGCTGGATTACCTCACGACTGTGCAGGAAGCCCCGGAAACCGCGTGGCTGCGTGAAGCCAGGGCGGCCTACCTGCGTCAGCAGCCCCGGCCCCAGGCTTAAACGACCCTTCCAGGTTCTTCAGGAGACTTCTATGACCCAAGTTAAGTTTGGCCGCCACCTTCACGAGAAACCGCCCTTCGAGATCAACGACCTGACATTCTCGGGGCTGCCGCTGTCGTTGGCCGAGGAGCGGCGCCTGGCCACCTCGGGCGAGGGCGAGACCGAAGCGGACCTGATGAATGCTGTGCTGGACGCCCTGGCCGAGGTCCTGAACGCCCGCGCCCAGGGCCGACACGTGGACGCAGGGTGGCTGACCGAGAATCTGGCCCCCGCCGATGTGGAAGGCATTCTGGATTATCTGCGCACGGGCACGGCCTCGTAAGCAGGCGCAAGAAGAAAGAAGAAAGGGGAGGAACGCCCGGTGCGTTCCTCCCCTTCTTCCGGGCCGCTCCCGCCTCAGGGCACCGTGACCGGGGCCGTGAAGGTCGCGCGGCGCTGCTCGCCGTCGGTGCCAATCGTGTTCGCGCCGGGCGGGGTGCTGCCCGCATCGGGAATGATGTCGCCCGCGCCGTAGCCGTCGCCGCCAAAGATGCCGCCCATGACCTTCACGCCGCCCGCAGGCGCGCCGCTCAGGCCCAGGGCCGTCCAGGGAATCGCCAGTTCCACCGTCTGTTCGGGCAGGGTGCCGCTGGCCGCCTGGAAGTAGTCGGCCGCGTTCACCTCGGGGGTGCTGGTGGCGCTGGCCACGCGCCGCAGCTCGGCGCGCTGGTTCTCGTAACGGGCCACGAAAGCGTCCACGCCGTTCACGCCGCCGCTGAAGGTGGCCGCCCGGCGCCACGCCTCGAAGCTGTCGGCCTGCGCCGCGCCGCCCGCGCCCGTGTCCAGGTACAGAACAGCGCTGTTGCCCGAGACGCGGTAGGTGTAGGCGAGGTACAGGTACTGGGCGTCGCTGTCGGCGCGCAGGCTCAGCCAGTTGTTGTCGGCGCCGAACACGCCCACGCCCGGGCTCTGCACGGTCACCTTGGGGGCCGTCCAGTCGCTCAGGTTGCCGTCAATGGTGTATTTCGTGCGGGTGTCGCGGCTGAGGTTCAGGTCGGCGCCGGTCTGCGGGGCGGTGGCGGTGCGGGTGGCGTCCTGGTATCCGCCCGCGCTGGCCTTCAGGGTGTGGGCGCCGGCGGGGGCAAACAGGGAGTAGGTGCCGTCATTGAAGCTCAGGGCGTAGTTCAGGCTGGGGTCGGCAGTGGTGGCTTCCACCAGGGCGCCGCCCAGGGGCTGCCCGGCGCCCGTCACCCTGCCTTCAATGGTGGCGGCGGGCACCGGCTTCTCGGTGAAGTCGTAGGTGCCGCTGTAGGCGTTGCCGTTCGTGCCGGCCACATACACGCGGTCGCCCTGGCCGGGGCCCTCGTAGCCGCTGTTCCTGGCGCCGGGGCCGTCGTTGCCAAACTTGAACTTGATCTCGCGGAACAGGGGCAGTTCCACCTCGGTTTTCCACAGCCCCCGGCCCGTCTGTGTCATGGGCACTTCGAGCTGCTGGCCCGTGTCGAAGCGGCGCAGTTCAATGGGGCCGTTGCCCTGGCTGCGGGCGTCCACGGTGAAGGTCACCTTCACGGTGTTTTTGCTGCTGGGCGTGGCAGTGACGCTGCTCCCCCGGCTCTCGGCGCCGCTGGCGTCCACCGTGACCAGCCGGAAGGTGGTGCCCGCGTCGTTGGTCAGGCCGCGCACCAGGAACGTGCCCTGGTCGCGGGCAATGGGCGCGAAGTTCACCAGCCGCTCAGCGCCCGCGCCCTGCTTCACGTAGAGGCGGTAACCGCTGACCTTGGGGTCGGTGCTGGGGGTCCAGGACAGCTGCGCGGCGCTGTCGCCGGCGTTCACGCTCAGGGCGACCACTTCGGGCAGGCTGGGGTTCACGGTGCCGCTGCCACCCGCCCCGGCCGGCGCGGTCACGGCCAGCACGCTGCGCGCGGGCACGCTGCCCACCAGCTTGCCGCCGCTCACGCTGAGGCTGTGGGTGCGGCCTGTCACTTCCGTCAGGGCCGTGCCGGCAAAGGTGCCCAGCAGCGGAATGCCGCCGCCGCTGAGGCTGCTCAGGTCCACGGGCGTGTCGCCGCCGTTCACCACGAACACCACGGGTTGCCCCGACTGTCCCGTCACGCCGCTCAGGACCCGGCGGTAGGCCAGCACGGGCGCGCCGCCGTTCGGGCGCCACAGTTCCTGCTGGGCGCCGCGCGTGAGGGCGCGGTAGGTGGCGCGGGCGCTGGCCAGGGCACCCAGGCGCTCGTCCAGCGTGCTGCCAGCCAGCTTGGCAAAGTCCATGTCCTCGCGGTTGCCCTGCCCCAGCGGGTAATCGTAGGGGTCGCCCTTGCCGGCCTGGGCGTATTCTGTGCCCTGCCACACGCTAGGGGTACCGCGCGAGAAATACATGGTGGACAGCGCGAGGTCCAGCCGCTCGGCCGCCTGCGCCGCGCTGCCGCCGCGCTCGGTGACCTCCGAGACGAAGCGGCGCACGTCGTGGTTGTCCACGAAGGTGGTCAGGCGCGTGGGATCGCGGTAGGCGCCGTCCTGAGCGAACACGTCGGCCACCCGGTCCAGGTTGCCGCCAGCGCCCGTCAGGTGGTCTTTCATGGCGAAATACAGCGCGAAATCGAACACGCTGGGCGAGCCCAGTTCGTCCATGAACCGGGCGAGGTACGCCGGATTGCCGTCAAACACCTCGCCCACCGACCACACCTTGGCCGGATCGCCCGCGCCGCCCGCCGCGAAGAACTGCTTCCAGTAGGCGTCCGGCACGTGCTTCATGGTGTCTATGCGCAGGCCGTCAATGCCGGTGGTGTCGCGCCAGTAGCGCACAAAGTCGTTCAGGTAGGCGGTCACGGCGGGCAGGGCCTGCTTGAAGTCCGGCAGTCCCGCCAGATCGCAGTCGGTGGTCTTGTTGCTCGACGCAGCGCAGTCGGCCGCCGTGTTGAACCACTCGGGATTGGTTTTCGTCAGCGCCGCGTCGTAGCCGGCGTGGTTGACCACGATGTCCTGAATGATTTTCAGGCCGTTGCGGTGCGCCGTGTCAATCAGGGCCTTGTATTCCTCCAGCGTGCCGAAGTGGGGGTCCACCTTCTTGAACTCCTCGGCCCAGTAGCCGTGGTAGCCAGCAAAGGGCTTGCCCTGGTTGGGCCCGCTGCCGGTGTTGATGGCCGGTACCTGCAGCACCACCGGGCTCACCCAGATGGCGGTAAAGCCCATGCGCTTGAAATAGCCTTCCTCAATCTTGGCCTTCAGGCCCGCGAAGTCGCCGCCGTGCCACGCCAGCGGGTTCGTGCGGTCCGTGCGGTCCCCGGCATTGCGGTTCGGGCCGTTGTCATTCGCCGGATTGCCGTTGGCAAAGCGGTCGGTCATGGCGAAATAGATCACCTCGTCCGGCCACGCGCGCTCGGCGGCGTCCGGCGTGCGCGGCGGCACGCAGGCCGCCAGGGACAGGGTCAGGGCCGTCAGGGCGCCAGCGCGCCCGAGCATCTGGAAGCGGTTCATGTGTCTCAATATTGAATGAGGAAGCGCTTCCGAAAGTCAATGGGAGGGGGCTAGACGGAGGCCCGCTCCACCGGGGGCACACCAAGCCCACAGGCGCCGCTGCTGGCCCCCTCTGGGCGTGAAGTCAGCCCGTGCGAGGCGGTGGCACGGACAGCAGGCCGTTCTGAACCTGCCCAGGCCCAGGTGGCCGATTGCACCCGGTCTGACGGTGCGCGCCCCCGCGCCTGCCTACGCTGGGGGCATGAAAGCCATCTGGAACGGCGCCGTCATCGCCCAGTCAGACGACACGGTGGTGGTGGAGGGCAACCATTATTTCCCGGCCGACAGCGTGCGGGCCGAGTACCTGCGCCCCAGCCAGACGCGCAGCACCTGCCCCTGGAAGGGCGAGGCCAGCTACCACAGCCTCTCGGTGGACGGGCAGGAGAACCCGGACGCCGCGTGGTTTTATCCCACGCCCAGGGACGCCGCCCGCCAGATTCAGGGCCGCGTGGCCTTCTGGAAGGGCGTGCAGGTCACCGCAGATTGACCCCGGGCGACCCAGCAGCCGGGCGGGGCAGGGGAGACCAACGCGTCTCCACCTGCCCCGCCCGGCCGCTTCAGTTTTCCAGGGTGACTGAAAAGTCCTCGGCGGCAATCCGCACCCCGGCGCCGCTGAACACCGCGCGAATGGTGTACTCGCCGGCGGGCAGCGCGCGGCCCTGGCTGTCGCGGCCGTCCCAGCGGATGGCCTGCACGTCCATGGTTTCACCCGGGCCCACCTCGGTGGTCACGATCTGCAGCGTGCACAGCGTGTTGGTGGGGTTGCCCCGCACCACCTGCCCGGCGGCGTTGCGTACCTCGAAGCGCACGTCGCAGGCGCCGTGTTCCAGGCGAATGGGCTGTTCGCCCTGGTTGCTCAGATTGAAGGTCCAGGTCACGGCTTCGCCCACCTTCAGGGTGGCGGGGCCAGTCAGGGTGGCCTGGTGCGGAATGGTCAGGGCCGCGCCTGCCGTGGGCAGGGTGGTGGCTCCGGCAGCGGGGGCTGTGGGCGTGGCAGGGGCGGGCGCCGCTGGAGCGGACTTCCCAGGCGGCAGCGCCGGAATGTTGAAGATGCTCACCTGGGCGTGCGCCAGGGACGCGCCCAGCAGGGCGGCCGTGAGGAGCAGACGTGGGGTCATGGGCCCACTCTGAGCCTGTGGGCCTGACGCTGCGTGAGCCCCGCTGAAGAAAGCGTGAGGGTTCGGGGGCCTTCCGCGCTGCAGTCGCTCAGCGCAGCAGGTCCAGCACGCCGCCGTAGAGGGCGATGAAGTGGTCGTCGTCCAGGGCCTGGGTGTGGTTCCAGGTAGCGGCCACGCAGTAGGTGCGGCCCGCCGCCGTGGTGACCTGAGTGGTCAGGTTCAGCACGCCGGGCTCGCTGCCGCCCTTGTAACTGACGGTGTTAAAGGCCCCGGGCCGCGCCACGCCAGGATTCCGCTGGGTTTCGGGCAGGGCGGCCACCTCGGCCATCAGGCGGCACAGGTGCTGGGCGCTGACAAACCATTCCACGTCCAGGGCCTGGGGACCGTCGGGCCAGGTTTCAGGGGCTGGCAGGGGCAGCGCGGCCGTCCGGGCCAGCACCGCGCGCCGGGCCGGCTCGTTCAGGCCAGCGGCGCGGTACTCGCGCAGCAGCGCGGCGTTGGCGGGGTGTTTCAGGATGAACGCCTCGCGGGTGCTCACCATTACGCGTGCGCCCAGGCGCCGCTCCACGCCCCCGCGGCCCACGGCCCGCAGCAGCAGGTCGGTGGCGGTGTTGTCACTCACCGAGATCATCTGCGCGGCCAGGGCGCGCAGGGTGAAGCGCTGGCCCGCCGGCGCCCCCTCCAGCGCGGCGCTGGAGAACACCCGGTCGGCGTCTTGCAGGGTCACCTCGTCGGTCCACTTCAGGCGCCCAGCCTGCACCTGGGCCTGCACTTCACCCAGCACCGCCAGCTTGAACGCCGAGGCCACCGCCAGTGGCCGCGCGGCGTTCAGGCTCAGGCGGGCCGGGCCGCCTACCTCCTGCACCAGCACGCTCACCTGGCCGGGCAGGGCGGCAAAGGCGGCGCGGGCCTCGTCCAGCGTGGTCAGCTTCACCTCGGGGCGCGGCGGGGCGATCAGCAGCCCTTCAATGCGGCCCTGGGCATCCAGCGCCAGGGCCCGCACCTGCACCGCGCCGTTCGAGAAGGTCAGCGTGGCGCCCTCGCCGGCCAGGGTCACGGTCTGCAGGGTGCCGAACTGGGCGCGCAGGCTGTCCAGCAGGGCGCTCAGCTGGGCGGGGGGCACGGCCTGCAGAAATTCGGGCGTGAACAGGGCGGGGTCCAGGGGCGCGGCGAACAGGGCGCGCAGCACCGCCTCGCGCTGGGCAGCGACACTCTGCGGGGCGGGCGAGGAGAAGCGCAGCGCCACGATCCGGCCCTGGGCATCCAGCGACAGGGCCGACACGATCAGCTCGCCGCGCTCGAACACGGCGCGCAGGGTGCCGCCCTGGTCCTGCAGGCGCTGAAAGCCCCCCAGATCGCGGCGGATGTTGTCCAGCCCCGCCGTCAGCGTGGCCAGCGGCACCTGGGCCAGGAAGCTGGGGGCAAAGTCGGCCTCCTGGGCCTGGCCGCTGAGCACGCGGGTCACCGCCTGGGCCGCCGTGAGGGGCTGGGCCTGGGCCAGCAGCGAGAGACTTAGGGCAACCGGGACGACGGCAAGAGGACGCATGGCAAGGGCTACGCGGCTGGCGGCGCCCGGGTTCCGGCCGGCAGAGGCGTGGTCCTCTTGCCGGCCGCCCCAGACCCTGCTTGCTGGCCCCCGCCCCCGCGCCGCCGGCTTTATACTTCGCGGCATGATTGACGCGGCCCAGATTTCTCATCTTGCCCAGCTGGCGCGGCTGCATCTGAGCCCGGAGGAACGCGCGGCAATGGGCGAGGACCTGACCCGGGTGCTGGGCTACTTCGAGCAACTCAACGAACTGGATACAAGCGGCGTGGCCGAGATGCAGCGCCCCGTGGCCCTGGTGAATGTGCTGCGCGAGGACGTGCCCGGCGAGGTGTTTGCCCCCGGCGTCGTGGCGGCGTTGGCCCCCGATCATCTGCCCGACGGCCATATCCGGGTGCCGCGCACGGTGGACACCGACTGACTCTGGCCCCCCCCTTCCTTTTCCCCGGGCCAAGGCCCACCCCTGGAGACGTTCATGCTGGATCTGAAATTTATCCGCGAACATGCGGACACCGTCAAACACGCCGTGCAGGTCAAGGGCGTCAGGCTCGACATTGACGAGCTGCTGCGCCTGGACCGCGAACTGGTGGAACTGAAGCAGCGCGCGGAAGCCACGCAGGCCGAGCGCAATGCCAACGCCAAGCTGGTCCCCAAGGCGGCCCCCGAGGCGCGCCCGGCCCTGATTCAGCGCGGCAAGGATCTGGCCGAGGAGCTGCGCGCCCTGGAACCGGCCCTGCGCGCGCACGAAGACAACCTGAAGCAGTTGCTGCTGCGCGTGCCCAACATTCCCCACCCCAGCGTGCCGGTTGGGCGGGACGACAGCGAGAACGTGGAGCTGCGCCGCGAGGGCACGCCGCCGGCCTTTGCCTTCACGCCGCTGGACCATGTGGCGCTCCTGGAACAGCAGGGCTGGAGCGACCCCGAGCGGGTGGCGCGGGTGTCGGGCAGCCGCAGCTACCTCCTGAAAGGCGAGGCTGTGATGCTGGAAATGGCCGTGCTGACCTTCGCCCTGGATTTCCTGGCCGGGCGCGGGTTTACGCCCCTGTCCACCACCGCGCTGGCCCGCCCCGAGGCCTTTGTGGGCAGTGGGCACTTTCCAGGCGGCGAGGATCAGGTGTACAAGATCGAGGGCGACGAGCTGATGCTGGCGGGCACCGCCGAGGTGCCGGTGAACAGCCTGTACGCCGGTGAGCAGCTGGCGGCCGAGGCGCTGCCCATGACCTACGCGGCCATCAGCGCGGCCTTTCGCAGCGAGGCGGGCAGTGCAGGGCGCGATGTGCGCGGCCTGATTCGCGTGCACGAGTTCCGCAAGGTAGAGCAGTACGTGCTGTGCCGCGCCGACGAGGCCGAGGGCCTGCGCTGGTTCCAGACCCTCCTGGGCAACGCCGAGGTCCTTTTGCAGGCGCTGGAACTGCCCTACCGCGTGGTGCAGAACTGCACGGGCGACATGGGGGCTGGCAAGGTGCTCATGTACGACATTGAAACCTGGGTGCCCAGCGAGGGCCTGTACCGCGAAACGCATTCGTGCTCGTATCTGGGTGACTGGCAGGCGCGGCGCACTGGCCTGCGCTACCGCGACGAACACGGCAAGCTGCTGTATGCCCACACCCTGAACAACACCGGGATTGCCGCGCCGCGCATCCTGGTGCCGCTGCTGGAAAACCACCAGCAGCCCGACGGCACCATCCGCGTGCCGGAAGCCCTGCGTCCCTACCTGGGCGGCAAGGCGGTACTGGGACGTGCGGTGAGAGAGGGTTGATGGTTGACAGGTGATGGGTGATGGAGAGAGGCGAATGGCAGAGGGCAAAGGTGCCGTCTGCCTTTCTTGCTCGTGAGGGCGGTTTGCCCATGGCTCACAGCCCATGGCCTCTTCCGCTTGGCTGTTAATCCTCTTCCTGAATAGCCCCGCCATCCCCACTCCCTGCCGCCCCTTCCCGGCCCAGTAGGTACAGCTCCAGAATCTGCACCGCCGCCGCCTCGTCCTCATCGGCGGCGCCCAGAGCGCGGGCGCGGCGGGTGGTAAAGCGCTCGTCCTGGTACATGACGCGGTGGCCACGTTCTTCCAGAAAGCGGCCAAAGGCCCGCACCCGGTCGGCGGCGGGGCTGTGGGCGCCGTCGGTGCGCAGGGGCAGGCCCAGCAGCAGCAGCCCGGCGCCCGTTTCCTCCACCTTCAGGCGCACGGCCTTGAGGTCCAGGGGCAGGCGCTTGCGGTCCACGCTGCCGCGCCCGAAGGCCAAGCGCCCGGCGCTCACCGCGAAGCCGATGCGCGACTTGCTGACATCCAGCGCCAGAACGGTGGGCTGGGCGGGGGCCGGTGGGGGCGCGTCGTTCACGGCCCGGAGTGTAGCAGGGGCCCCAGGCGCCGCAGAGGCATGGCCGCACGCTACCCTGGGCCCCATGACCAGTGAGCCTGTGACCCATGAGCCCGTGATCCGCACCGAGCTGAAGGCGCACGTCCTGACCCTGACCCTGAACCGCCCCGACAAGCTGAACGCGGCCAATGACGAGCTGCTGCTGACCCTGACCCGCGAACTGCAGCAGGCGGACGCGCAGGCGGCGGTGCGCGTGGTGGTGATCACCGGGGCCGGGCGGGGCTTCTGTGCCGGGCAGGACCTGGGCGACGTGTCCGGGCGCGACATGACCTTCACCGAGCACCTGCACCACACCTATAACCCCCTGATTCGGACCATCCGGGGGCTGGGCAAGCCGGTCCTGACAGCTGTGAACGGGGTGGCGGCGGGCGCGGGGGCCAGCCTCGCCCTGGCCGGCGACATCCGCCTGTGGGCGCAGGGCGCCAGCCTGATTGAGGTGTTTTCCAACATTGCCCTGATTCCCGATTCCGGCAGCACCTGGACCCTGCCCCGGCTGGTGGGCTACCACCGCGCCTTTGAACTGATGGCCCTGGCCGAACGGGTGCGCGCCGAGGACGCCCTGAAGATGGGTCTGTGCGAACACGTGTTCCCCGACGACACCTTCCGGGACGACGTGCAGGCCTACGCCGAGCGCCTGGCCGCCCGCCCCGCCCACGCCCTGAAACTGACCAAGCAGGCGCTGGTGGCTGCCCTGACCAGCACCCTGGACGAGGCCCTGGACCAGGAGGCGATTTTGCAGCAGGTGGCGGGTGACCACTGGGAGCACGAGGAAGGCGTGGGTGCGTTCAAGGCCAAGCGGCCGGCGCAGTTTGTTCGGGAAGAGGGGTAAAGGGAAAAACAGGAAAGGGGAAAGAGGGGGCCACCTCGCTTTCGGGCTTTTGCCAGAGCTGCGCCTGACCCTCCCTGGCTGACAGACGGCGCTATGAAGCCAGGGGCGGCCCCGCCCTCTCGGTCTGCCCAAAGAGACGAAGCGGCAACTGGTGCTGCTCGACCTCTGATACGGATTCCGATTGAATCCAGCATTCTGCTGGATGAAATCCGAGCGGAGCGAGGAGGAGAACAACGGGTTCCGGGCGTGGAGTTGGCAATCCGGTTCTGTTCCGGATTGTGGGCGTTACAGACGGAATCCGTATGAACTCCTCAATTCCTCGACGCTCCAGCCCTCCTCAAGCGCAAAAAACCCAGGCGCCCCACGGGGCGCCTGGGCTCTGGCAAGCCGTTACTTGTCCAGTGGGTCCGGGTTGCGGCTGGCCATCTTGCCTTCCTGAATGGTGTGGTCGTGGCGGAACTGCTTGTCGCGTTCGGCTTCCAGGGCCACGCCTGCACGCTCGTCGCCGGGTTCCAGGCGTTTGTCGCTGTGCTGCATGGTGGGGTCCGGCGTGGTGGGCACGCCAGCGGGGCGTTCGTCGGGGGTGCGGTCGGCCGGGGGCTGGTAGGGGTCGCGGTCATTCATGGTGGCCTCCTGGTGGTGGGGTCGGGGCATGGCGTCGGGCACGGTGGGTTCGGTGGGGGCGCCTGGAGGGGTGGCGGGCGCGGTGCTCAGGCCGCCCTCGGTGGCAGCAGGTTCGGGCTCGCTGTTCAGTTCGGCCATCAGGTGCTCGCGGGCGCGAATCTCGTCTTCCAGGCGCCGCACCTCGTCCTGAATGCCGGACAGCACCTCGGCCGGGGTGCCGGCGTGGTAGGCGCGGCCCAGGCGGGCGTACAGGGCGTCCAGTTCGCGGCCCAGCTGAAAGATTTCCATGCGCAGCCGCGCGGCGTGCGCCACCTCCTCACCCCGGCGCTGCACCCGCTCGGCGCCCCGTTTGACCGTGTTCAGAATGTTGTCCAGCATGCCTGTCAGTGTGCGCCCCGGCCGCGTGAGGTTGGGCCCGGTCGGCTGCAGGAAACCTTAACGGGGGCAGCAGGGGGCCCATGAGCCATGAGCCATTCTGCCGCGTGGCTTAGCCGCTGACCACCGGCTCTGGGGGAAGGGGGGCGGCTTCGGCAGTGCCGTTCAGGAGGGGCCACAGGGCCAGGGGAATGGCGGCGTCCCAGCCCTGGGGGTGGCAGGCGGCGGGGTAGGGGACGGGGGGCGTGCCCTCTTCCCGGGGAAAGCCGGCGAACAGTTCACTCAGGCGGGCGTCGGGGGCGGCGCGCGCGGCGTCGAACAGGGCGCGGGCCACCTGCTGGGCCTGGGCGTGCAGGCCGCAGCGGGCCATGCCCAGGGCCGCCAGTGCGGTGTCGTGCGGCCACACACTGCCGTTGTGGTACGACACCGGGTTGTAGCGCCGCTCCCCGGTGCCCAGGGTGCGAATGCCCCAGCCGCTCCACAGTTCCTGGCCCAGGGCCGAGCGCGCCACCTGCGCGGCGTAGGGCGCCGCCACGATGCCGGTGCACAGCGTATGGGCCGCGTTACTCACCAGCACCCGCAGCGGCTGTTTGTCGCCGTTCAGGCCATGCACGTAGGTGCCGCGCTCTGGCCACCAGAAAGCGCGCTGAAACGCCGCTTGCAGCGCCGAGGCCCGCTCTTCCCACCCGGCGGCGCGCCCGGCCTCGCCCAGCTGGCGGTACATGGCGGCGGCCGCGCGGTAGGCCGCGTAGGCGTAGCCCTGCACCTCTACCACCGCCACATGGCCGCTCACGTCCACGCCCTGCTCGGTGAAGGTCGAGTCGCCGCTGTCTTTCCACACCGCGTTGGCAATGCCGTTGGGGTCCGGGGTGTACTCCAGAAAGCCGTCGCCGTCGGGGTCGCCGTCGGTCAGGCACCACTGCAGGGCGGCCTCCCAGTGGGGGCGCAGTTCGCTGGCCAGGGCCGGGGTGGCCTGGGCCAGTTCGCCCACCAGCCACACGAACAGCGGCGTGGCGTCGGCGGTGGCGTAGTAGGGGCGGTGCGGCGTGCGGCCCAGGCGGGTCAGCTCGCCCACGCGCAGTTCGTGCAGGATCTTGCCGGGCTGTTCCAGGGTCACCGGGTCGTGGCGCTGGCCCTGGTGGGCAGCCAGAAAGCGCACCACGGTGTGGGCCAGCTCGGGCAGGTGGGGATGGACCATCAGGGCCATCAGCATGGAGTCGCGCCCGAACGGCGCCACGAACCAGGGCAGGCCCGCCGCCGGAAAGGGGCCAAATTCGGTGGGAAAGCTCAGCGAGCGCAGATCGGCCACGCTGCGCTCCAGCACCTGCTGGTCGGCGGGATCAGGCAACTGCACCCGCGCGCGCCACTGGCCGGCCAGCGCCGCGTACTCGGCCAGACGCGCCGCCGGGTCGCCGGGGGTGGGGGTCTCGTCGCCCTGCAGCGCAAAGACACTCACCTGCACGGCCGTTTCCTCGTTGGCCAGCGTCCAGACCAGGGCCTCGCCGTCCCAGGTGGCGGGGGGGCTGCTGTGCACCACGGTGCGGCAGCGCAGACCGTCGCCCGCCGTGTAGGCAAAGGTCACACCCTGTGGGGTGGCCTGGGCCTGCACGGCGCGCTCGCCCAGGCCGCCAGGCCAGCCGCGCACCTCGAACATGTCCAGGTAGTCGGCCGCCAGGTACAGCTTCAGTTCCTGGGCACCTCCGGCCCGGTAGCGCGTGACGTGCAGGGTATCGCGCAGTTCGGTGCCGGTCAGGGTCAGGTCGCGGCGCAGGCCCGCTTTCATGGTGTAGCCCACGTTGGCGTTGGCGCTCTGTTCGTGCAGCCAGCAGGGCGCGCGTTCCTGCTGCATCAGCGGCTGCGGCGGCTGGCCGTCCAGGTGCCACTCGTAGCGCGAGAGCACCCGCGTGTCGCGGCGGTACAGGCCGCTTTCGCCCTGGGCCACGGCGTACTGGGCGTCGCCCACCAGATAGAGGTCGTTGTCTTTGAGAACTGTGCGCGTGTTGAGCATGAATGTCCTTGCCGGCAAAGCGTGGGGCCGGAAGAGAAAGGATGAGGAACGGGGAAAAGGGGCGGGGGGCCTCAGCCCTTTACTGCGCTGTCGGCTCCGGTGTCCACGAAGTAGCGCTGAAACACCACAAACAGGATGATCACCGGAATGGCGCTGAGCACGGCGCCCGCCAGAATCAGGCCGTAGTCGCCCTGACCGCCGTACAGTTCCCGGAAGTTGGACAGCCCCACGGTCAGGGTGAAGCTGCTGTTCTCGCGCAGAATCACCAGGGGCCAGAAAAAGTCGTTCCAGGCGCCCTGAAACTGGGTGATGGCCAGGGCGATCAGCGCCGGGCCCGCCTGCGGCAGCATCACCCGGAAGAAGGTGGTCAGGGTGCTTGCGCCGTCTATGGCGGCCGACTCTTCCAGTTCGCGCGGCATGCCTTCAAAGAATTGCTTCATCAGAAACACGCCGCCGGCCGCCACCAGCCCGCTTAGCCACAGGCCCCAGATGTTCAGCAGGTTCAGGTCCTTGAGCAGCACGTAATTGCTGACCAGATTGACCTGACTGGGCACCATTTGCACGAACAGCACCGCGCCCAGGAAAATCAGGTTCTTGCCGGGAAAAGTCATGCGGGCCAGCGCGTAGCCCGCCAGTGAGCAGAACACCACGGCCGCCGCCACGCGCAGGAAGGCGTACAGAAAGGAATTCATGACCCAGCTGAAAAACAGGCTGCGGCCCGACTTGCTGTCGCGGGTTTCGTTGAAGGCGCGGCGGTAGTTGTTGAAGCTGTAGCCCAGCACGCCGGGCGTGACATTGCGGTAGGCAAACGAGCGCCCGAAGTTCTGGCGGTCGCTGGGCGGCAGGGTGCTGCCCACGATGCTCTGGCCGCGTTGCACGTCCACCTGCAGCGGCGTGCGCTCGAACAGCGGGCCGCGCAGCGTGTAGCCGGCCGCGCCGCGCACAAGTTCAACAGCCTGCCCCTCGTTCAGTTCGTACTGCTTGGCCTGGGCTTCTGGCGTGTCCAGGGTCACGGGCACCACCTCGCCGCCGGGCAGCTGGGCGCGCAGATTGGCGTCGGGGGCGCTCAGCACCGCGCGCACCGTCTGGCCGCTCTGGCGGGTGAGCACCGGGCTCTGCACCGTCACGCGGTAGGTGCGGGTGTCGCCGCTGCGGGCCACCTCCTCGGTCTTCAGGGCGGCGTAGTCTCTGGCCTGGGCCTGCCGGGCAATGGCGACCAGGCTGACCGGCTGGTAGGGAAACAGGGCCACGGTGGGGGGGGTCTGCGGCGCGCCGGGCGGTGACTTCACGCTCACCTCGAAGCTCACCTGGCGCCCCGGCGTCAGGCCGCCCTGCCAGCCGTCGCCGCTGCCCTGCACGCCCAGCGACCACGCCCGGCCAATGAACTGCGGGGTCAGCTGCGGAATGTTCAGGGTGGGCGGGTACTCGTTGGGGTTGTCCTTCAGGGAACTGAGCAGCCCGGTCACGAACGGCCCCAGGAAAAAGAAACTCATGACCAGCATGAAGGCGTACAGCCAGCCCGCGCGGGCCCAGCGCCGCCGGGCCAGCCAGCGGTCGCGGGCCTGGGGGGTCTGGTGGGCGGGAACCTGCTCCAGCGCCGCCGTCATGTCGCCTCCGAGGGAAAGAAGCGGCGCTGCACAAAGACCATCGCCAGAATAATCAGCGCCAGGATGATGGCCGCCGCTGACGCCATGTTCACGGGCGCGGCCCCGGCCTTGAAGGTGTTGCTGTACACGTAATAGGCCAGCGTCACCAGCGTGTCCGGCGGCGCTGCGCTGCCAATCACCGCCACCTGGTCGAACATCTGCATGGTGCCAATCAGTCCCACGGTCACCACGAAAAAGGTCACCGGGCGCAGCATGGGCACTGTCACGCGCGTCAGCTTCTGCCAGGGGGTGGCGCCGTCAATGTCGGCGGCCTCGTACAGCGCGCCGGGAATGTTCTGCAGCCCCGCCAGGAAAAACAGCATGAGGGTGGGGATGGTGGTGAAGGTGTTCTGAATGATGATCACCAGCAGCGGCACGCTCAGCACCCGCACGCCGCCCACCTCAATCCACTTGTCGGCAAAGTACTGGTAGTCAAAGGGCGGCACCTCGCGCGCGCCCACCACGCCGGTCCAGGCCAGCAGCGCGGTCACGGCCAGCGCGCCCAGGGCGCTCACGGCGGCCAGCGCGGGGTCCAGCCACCCGGCGGGCAGGCGCCGCGCGCGTTCCCACAGCACCTGGCCGAGTTGCAGGGCCAGCAGCACGCCCAGGAAGGTCAGCACCAGCGGTTGGTAGATTTGCCACTGGGTGATCAGGTAGTTGGCAATGCCCCGGCGCTGAAACAGCCACAGAAAAATCAGGGTGATGACCACCGAGGACGTGATGCTGGGCATGTACCACGCCGAGCGGAAAAAGCCCATGCCCCGGATCTTGTTGTTCAGCGCCACGGCCATCAGCAGCGCGCCGATGGTCTGCAGCGTGGTCGTGACCAGGGCGAACACCAGACTGTTGCCCAGCGCCCGGCGAAACGACGGGTCATTCAGCACGTCGGCGTAGGGCTTCACGCCAATCAGTTGCGGCGTGTTGAACAGGTTGAAGTCGGTAAACGAGTAGTACAGCGCGCGCCCGAAGGCATAGAAGAAAAAGACGGCCGTGGTGATCAGAAACGGCGCCAGAAACAGGTAGGCCGTGGAGGTCTGCGAGCGCTGCTGGCTCATGTGGACCCCCGCGCGGCGCACAGGCGGCGCAGGTGGGGCAGCGTCCGGCCGCCGGCCAAGGGAACAGCGGCGGCTGTCCGGGAAGGGCACTGGAACAGCGCCGAAGGCGGGGACCATTCCCCTTCTTCCCGGATGTTCCGGAGATGAACGGACTCCGTATGAGGCTGCTGGCTGGGCATAGACGCCTCCGGGCAGAACACAGGCAAGAGAGCACAGGGCCAGGAACACAGGGCCGGGAACACAGAGAAGGTGGGGTGGGGACAGCCCCCGTGGACCGCCCCCACCCCGGACAGGCGCCCAGCCGCTTAGCGGTTCTGGAAGGCGTTCATGTCGGCCTGTGCCTTTCTCAGCGCGTCGGCGGCGCTCTTCTGGCCGCTCAGCACGGCGGCCAGCGCCTCGTTGATCGGCTTGCTCCAGTCGGCGCCCTGGGGCCCGAAGGTAAAGGCGCGCACGTTGCCGTCGTCGGCGCCGTCGAAGACCAGGCGGCTGTTCACGGCGCCGGGGTCGGTCTTCTTGAAGTAGGCGTTGTTGGTCAGGGCGGTGCGGCTGGGAATGGCCAGGCCCTGTTCCAGCACGTACTGCTGCACCTGCGGGCTGGTGAGGATATTCAGCACCTTCAGCGCGGCGGCGCGGTTCTTGGTGCCGGCGTTGATGGCCCAGCCCACGGTGTACAGGAAGTTGCCGCGTTTGCCCGTCTTGGTGTTCTTGGGCATCAGCGCGGTGCCGAATTTCAGGTTGGGGGCGTTGTCGCGCAGGAAGTTCACGACCCAGCTGCCCTCAATGCCCACCGCCACCTTGCCGGTCTTCAGGCAGCCGCCGGTCCAGCCCTCGCTGACCTCGCTGGGCTGCACGCCCACCTTGTTGCGGGCCAGGCCGGTGTAGAAGTTGAACGCCTCGGCAAAGCGGGGGTCGGCCAGGTTGGTCTTGCCCCTGGAATCAAACTGGTTCCAGCCGGTGGCAAACGCAAAGGCGCCGAAGCGGTCCCAGTTGGGCTGCAGGCAGATGCCCGCGTAGTCGGGGCCCAGTTTCTGCTTCAGGGTGGTCAGCTTGGTCTGCAGCGTGGCCCAGGTGTCGTTGTTGTTGGGGTAGGCCACGCCCGCCTCGTCGAACAGGTCGCGGTTGTACACCAGGGTCAGGGTGTTGAAGTCCTTGGCCACGCCGTACAGGCGCCCATTGCGGGTAAAGGCGGTGTTCAGGCTCTTGATAAAGGGGCTGGTGTTCACCAGACCGTTCAGCGGCAGCACCTTGCCGGTGGCGACGAAGCCGTCCAGCGTCTCGGCAGGCAGGTAAAACACGTCGCCCGCGTTGCCAGCGGCCAGCAGCGTGGTCAGGGACTTGTTGTAGTCACCCTGCAGCGGCTCGTAGGTCACGGTGATCCGGTCCTTGGCCAGCGCGGGCTTCACAAAGCGGTTGATCAGGTCACCCACCACGGCCGGGTCGGTGCCGCCGTACCCGTTGATCTTGATGGTGGTCTGCGCCTGCGCGGTCTGCGCGGCAGCAGCGACAAGCACGGCGAGGCTGAGAATCAGGGTCTTTTTCATGGCGTCCCTCCGGGGGGTGGCGCAACAGTGGCGCCGGGCGTCAGTTGCACGGGAATGAATTCGCCCCGCGCGGGCAGGCCGCTGATGGCTTCCTGCACCAGGGTCAGGGCGGTGGCGGCAATACGGGGAATGTCCTGCGCCACGGTGGTGAGCTTGAGGGGAATGGGCAGTTCGGGCAGGCCGTCAAAGCCCACCACGCTGACTTCATGGGGCACGCCCACGCCCAGATCGTCCAGCGCGGCCACAGCGCCAGCGGCGCTCTCGTCGCTCTGGGCAAACAGGCCGGTGAAGCGCAGCCCCCCCTCCCAGGCGCGGCGCACGGCCCGGTAGCCGCCCAGCACGGTGAAATCGCTGGGAATGGTGTGCAGGCTGGCCCCGGCGGCGCGCGCCGCGTCACGGCAGCCGTACTCGCGGTCCTGGGCCACCTGACTGGGGCCGGCGCCCAGGTACGCCAGCTGGCGGTGCCCCGCCCCGGTCAGCTGGCGCGTGGCCAGCCGGGCGCCCCCCACGTCGTCGGGCGCCACCCAGAAGGCGCCGGGCTGGTGCCCGATCAGCACGGCGGGCACGCCCTGGGCGGCCAGATAGCTCAGGCGGGGATCGCCGTCCACCGCGTGCATGACCAGCACGGCGCTGGGCAGCCGGGTCATGCCCTTGAGATCGGCGCGCAGGTCCACCAGTTGCACGCCCTGCGGCGCGGTCTGGCTTTCCAGGGCCCGGCGGAACAGCACGTGGTAGGGGTGCAGCAGGGGGTCGTCGCGGTCCAGCGACAGGCCCAGGGTCTGCCCGGTGCGCCAGCTCAGGTGCCGGGCCGCCGGGTCCGGCGCGTAACTCAGCTGGGTCATGACCTCCTGCACCCGTTGCCGGGTGCGCGCCGCCACCGTGCTGTGGCCGTTGAGTACGCGGCTGACCGTGCCCTTGCTGACGCCGGCGGCGCGGGCAATGTCGTCAATGGTGGCGCGGGTCGTGTGGATCATGGCTCCGATTCTGGCGGGCACCGGCCGCGACCGGACGAGAGGTCAGGAAGGAGGGCAGATTGTAACCGGTTACAACAGGAGCGCGAAAGCAGACGGGGGACAGCCGTGTGGGCAGGCCAATGGAAAGATGGACCCAGCGGCCCAGACAGAATGTAAGCGGTTACAAAACCATCGTACTCCGGAAACGGGCTGTGTCAAGCCACCGCCGTCATGTCGGGGAGCGCCGCACGGGCTCAACCCTGTTGTTCCCGGCGGAGTACGCCGCCCGGTGGCCCCGGCCTGCTTCACTGGCGCATGACCGACCTGCACCCCGGCCCAGAGCTGCCCACCCAGGACCTGCCCACGCAGGATTTGCCCACCACCGACCTGAGCGACCTGTACCCGCAGGCGCAGGTGCTGCTGCCGCTGCTGGCGGACTTCGGGGGCCGCGCCCGCTTTACCGGCGTGGCGGTGACGCTGCGGGTCCACGAGCACAACCCGCTGGTGCGCGCGGCCCTGGATACGCCCGGCGAGGGCCGCGTGCTGGTGGTGGACGGTGGCGGCAGCCTGAACTGCGCGCTGCTGGGTGGGTTGCTGGGCGCCCTGGCCGTGAAGAACGGCTGGGCCGGGGTGATCGTGCATGGCTGCGTGCGCGACACCGCCGAACTGCGCTGCCTGCCGCTGGGCGTGCGCGCCCTGGCCGCCCACCCCCGGCGCAGTGGCAAGGCGGTGCAGGGCGAGCATGGCGTGCCCGTGACCTTCGCCGGCGTGACCATCCGCCCCGGTGATCACCTGCACGCCGATGAAGACGGCATTGTGGTGCTGCCTGCCTGAAGCGGGCGCCCGCTGGGCTAGGCTGGGGCCCATATGGCCGCCCTGCCCCCTGCGCCGCCTCGCCGCCGGCCCCTGTGGGTGGCGCTGGGCTTTGTTCTAACGGGCCTGGGCGTGCTGGGGCTGCTGCTGCCGGGGCTACCGGGCACCGTGTGGTTTGTGCTGGCCGCCGCGTGTTTCTCGCGCGGGGACCCGCGCTGGGAGGCGTGGCTGCTCTCGCGCCCGTTGGTGGGGCCCCTGGTGCAGGACTACCGCGCGGGCCGGGGCATGCCGCTGCGGGCCAAATGGATCGCCTGCGCCTGTATTGCGCTGGCGGTGGCCTTCAGCGTGGAGCGGATTCCGGTGCTGGCCGGGCAGGTGGTCTGGGTGCTGCTGGGGGGCCTGGGCGTGCTGTACATCACCCTGCGGGTGCCCACCCGGCGTTAAGGCAGGCCGCCCCGCACGCGGCCACGGTTGGTCCTCCGGGGGCTCGCATAGACTGGGCCGCATGCTTGACGGAGTCCTGGCCCGCCTTGACGAGGCCACCAACCCCCTGCCCCGGTTCACCGCGCCGCGCTGCCTGCTGGACCGGCAGGCGGTGGGGGGCTGCGACGCCTGTCACGCCACCTGCCCGCACGGCGCCATCACCCTGGGGCCGCTGGGCCAGAGCGTGCAGATTGACCCGGCCAGGTGCACCGGCTGCGGCCTGTGCGTACAGGTGTGTCCCAGCGGCGCCCTGGAGTACAACCTGGAACCCGCCCTGCACAGCGTCAAAGACCAGCAGGCCCCGGAGAGCCGCTCTGGACCGGACGCCAGCCTCACCTGCGCCCAGAGTGGAGCGGGCGGGCCCTCGCTGCCCTGCCTGGGGCGCGTGACCCCGGCGCTGCTTTCGGTGGCTGGGGCCTGGGGCGCGCCGCTGACCCTGCTGCACGGCGACTGCGCGGCGTGCCCGGTGGGCGCCCCCGATGTGCCGGCCCGCCTGGAACGCGTGCTGGAAGAAGCCCAGCGCCTGCGTGCGCCCACCGGGCAGCCCGCCCGGGTGACCATTCGCCGCGCGGCCCCTGAAGACACGGCCCGGGCCCTGACCGTTTCGCGCCGGGGAGCCTTTGGGGCCCTGTTCCGTGCCGGCAAGCAGCATGTGGCCCAGAGCCTTCCCGAGCAGCCGCTGCCCTTCGTGGACTGGAGCGTCCCCGAGGACCGCACGCCGCAGGAGTGGGTGTGGCGCGCGCGCAGCCTCAAGCCTGCTCCCCCACCAGACGCCGCTATTACTTGGCCGGCCCCGCTGGTAGACGACACCTGCATTGACTGCCCCGTGTGCGCCAACGTGTGCCCCACAGGCGCCATCACCCGCGACCTGCAGCCCGACGGAGGCGTGCAGCTGCTGCTGAACCTGGGCGCCTGCACCGGCTGCATGGCCTGCCTGCATTCGTGCCCCCCCCAGGCCATTCACGCCCAGTCCCACTGGCGCCCGGCGGCCTTTGCCGCGCCCCTGCTGCTGCGGGAAAGTGACACGGTGATGTAGAGGAGGGAGGAGGCGGTCGGCAGGGGGCAGTGCGCGGGAAAGGCCGGGCTTGACAGGGTCAGCGGCCCGCTCTCTCTCCTGACCGCCTCCTGCCTCCCGCTCCACTATCCTGTCCCCCATGCGCCGCCTCGCCCTGCTGGTTCTGTGTCTGCTGAGCGCGGGGGCCCAGGCGCCGGAAGCGGGCGACGCCGTGCGGCTGACGCGCGAACCGGGGCTGAGTGCGCCCGTGCGCGGGGTGCTCCTGGGGCTGCCGCCGGGCGTGCGGGCGGGGGTGCTGGTGGTGGACCTGCGCACGCGGGCGGTCCTGGAAGCCCAGGCCCCCGATACCCCGTTCATTCCCGCGAGCACGGTCAAGCTGATCACGGCGGGCAGCGTACTGGACGACCGGGGCGGGGCTCTGGGCGCCTGGACCACCGAGCTGACGGTGCCGGCAGGGCAGGTGGGCCGGGCGCAGGTGTCGCACCTGACCCTGCGCGGCAGTGGGGACCCCACGCTGGCAGTGAGTGGCCGCTACAGCCTGCGGGCGCTGGCCCGGCAGGCGCGGGTGCATGGGGTGCGGCGGGTGGGCCGGGTGCAGCTGGACGAGCGCCCCCTGGACCCCCAGAGCTGGGCCGGGTTGCCGCTGGGGGTGCCCATGACCGCGCTGCGCCTCTGGGAGTGGCGCCGCCGACCCCCAGCCAGTGTCAGCGAGGCGCGGGCCCGGCTGGGCGCCGCCCTGGTAGAGGAACTGCGCCGCGCGGGGATCACGGTGGCCTCAGCAGAGATTGGCCGCGCGGCGCCCTACCGGCCCTACGTGCCCCCCGCCCGCACCGACGAACAGGGCCGCCCGCTGCCGCCCGATCCGTTCATTCCCGTCACTCGCCGCCCCGAGCAGGGCGTGGCCAGTGTGCGCAGCGCCTCGCCCGCCCGGGTGCTGGCCGCCATGCTGCGCCCCAGCGACAACCTGCGCGCCGAGGAACTGCTGTCCACCCTGGCCCACCGCCCCGGGGGCAACGGCGCCCTGGGGGGCGCCCTGGCCCGCGAGCGGGCGTGGCTGCGCCGCCTGGGCGTGGACCTGCGGGGGCTGCGCCTGGCCGACGGCAGCGGCCTGAGCCGCGACAACCGCCTCTCGGCGCGGGCCCTGGTGGCGGTGCTGCGCGCCCAGTACGATCTGCCCCATCCCCTGCCGGGGCGCGCGGGCCTGCCCGCTTCCCTGTACCGCACGCGCGGCAACGCCTTTATTGAGGCGCTGCCCCAGGCTGGCACCGGCGAAAACGTGCCTGAGCACGACGGACGCGGCGGCACGCTGGCGCGGCGGCTGGTGGGCGCGGAGCTGGACGTGCGCGCCAAGACCGGCACCCTGCCCGGCGTGAGTGCCCTGGCCGGGTATGTCACGGGCCGCAGCGGGCATCCGCTGGCCTTTGCCATCCTGATGAACGGCCCCGACAGTACGCCCATCCTGACCCTGCGCGCCCTGCAGGACGACCTGGTGCGTGAACTGGCGGCGGCCCACTGACCGCCTCCTGAACGCCAGCCGGACAGCGGTGCCCCCACCAGGACCCCCCGGCCGCGCACGTGGAGTTCTTCACACCGCGTTCCAGGCATCGCCTAGACTCGGGGGCGTGATGAACGACGCAGGAATGAAGGTCATGCTGGCCACCGGCAATGCCGGCAAGGTGCGCGAAATTCAGGAAGCGCTGTCCGGCCTGAACTGGACCCTGACCACCAGCAGTGGCCTGCCGCTGCCCGAGGAAACCGGGCGCACCTACGAGGACAACGCGGCCCTGAAAGCCTGTTTCGTGGCCCACATGACCGCCATGCCCGCCCTGGCCGACGACAGTGGCCTGGAAGTGGAGGCCCTGGGCGGCGAGCCCGGCGTGTATTCGGCGCGCTATGGCAACTGGAACAGCGATGTGGAGCGCAATGTGTATCTGCTGGACAAGCTGCGCGGGCAGACCAACCGCCGCGCCAGGTTCGTGTCGGTGGTGATTCTGGCCCACCCGGACGGGCATGTGGAAACCTACCGGGGCGAGCTGCAGGGCACGCTGCTGGAAGGCCCGCGCGGCGAGAACGGCTTCGGCTATGACCCCCTGTTTGTCCCCGACGGCCATACACGCACCCTGGCCGAGATGACAGTGGCCGAAAAGCGCGCGGTCAGTCACCGGGGGCAGGCCCTGGCCGCCCTGGCCCAGGCCTACCGCGGTGGCCCCCCGGCCCGCCCGGTGCCCCCCAGCGGCGAGGAATAAAGCCCGGCGGTCTAAAAGGCCGCAGAGGCCACCCCAGTCTGGCGGTGGCCTCTGCTGTGTGCAACGGGATCTCTAGCTCTGGGCGTGCTCCCGCACCTCATTTTTCAGCCGCATCAGGATTGCTCCCATTCCCCGCAGCCGCATGGGCGTGATCAGCTCGGTCAGGCCCATATCCATGTAGAACTGGTCCGGGATCGTCAGGATCTCCTCGGGCCGCGCGCCGTCCAGGGCCTCATGCAGAATGCCCGCGTAGCCGCGCACGGTGGGGGCTTCTTCCGGCACCTTGAAGTACAGGTGCATGCCGCCGGCCTCGTCCTGCTCGGTCACCAGGAAAAAGGGGCTGGTGCATTCGGGCACCGGCTTCAGGAATTCGGGGTGTTCCAGGTATTTCTCCGGCAGGCCGGGCAGCTTCTTGCTGTATTCCAGCAGCGCCTGCAGGCGCAGCGGTTTGGGGGCGCTGCGAAACAGACTCACAATGCTCTGCAGCTTCTCGGGCAGGGGCGCGCTTTCGCTCATGTCCGCCACTGTAGCGCCCGCCCTGGCGGGGGAATGGGGTGGGCTGTCCAGTTGACCACTTTTGTCAATAACTGCCGCTCAGGGTTACAATCCGGGGGCACAGCGGGCATTTCCCCGAGCGTCACCCACAGGAGGCACACACATGGACTACGCAAAAGACGTACTGGTCAGCACCGACTGGGTCGCCCAGAACCTGAACACCCCCGGCATCCGCCTCATTGAAGTCGACGAGGACATTCTGCTGTACGACACCGGCCACATCCCCGGCGCCGTGAAGCTGGACTGGCAGACGGACCTGTGGCACCCCGTGGAGCGCGACTTTATTACCCCTGAGGAGGTCAGCGCGCTGCTCTCGCGCCTGGGCATCGGGCCCGACGATCAGATCATCCTGTACGGCGACAAGAGCAACTGGTGGGCCGCCTACGCCTACTGGTTCCTGTCCTACAGCGGCGTGAAGAACCTGAAGCTGATGAATGGCGGGCGCCAGAAGTGGATTGCCGAGGGCCGCGAAACCACCACCGACGCGCCGCAGGTGCAGGCCACCCAGTACCCGCAGCTCACCCGCGACGAGTCGCTGCGCGCCTTCCGCGACGAGGTCAAGGCCCACCTGGAGAGCGTCAGGAGCGGCAGCGGCGCCCTGGTGGACGTGCGCAGCCCCGACGAGTTCAGCGGCAAGGTGACCCACATGCCCGCCTACCCCCAGGAGGGCGTGCTGCGCGGCGGCCACATTCCCGGTGCCCGCTCCATTCCCTGGGCCCGCGCCACCAACGAGGACGGCACCTTCAAGAGCGCCGAGGAACTGAAGGCCCTGTACGCGGGTGAAGGCGTGACCCCCGACAAGGACGTCATCGCCTACTGCCGCATTGCCGAGCGCAGCAGCCACAGCTGGTTTGTGCTGCGCGAGCTGCTGGGCTACCCCAGGGTGCGCAACTACGACGGCAGCTGGACCGAATGGGGCAACGCCGTGGGCATGCCCATCGAGAAGACCTACAGCGAAGCGTAGGGGTCGCTGTTTGAAGGCGGTCAGTCCTGTCCGGGCTGGCCGCTTCTGCCGTGTACGCTGGCTCCTCTGGTGTGGCGATCATTGGTGCGAATCCCCGCAGTGGGCAGTGAACTGCGGCTGGACGTGCTGACAGGCGGGCAGGTGCGCCTTTCTTTCGGTGGGCGAGAGGAACGGTTCGGGACGGTAGAGGACGCCTTTGACGGCGCGGCCCTGTGGCCCGGCCCGCCCGGCGATCTGTACGACGCCCTGGCCTGGGAGCTGGACCTGTTGGCTGGGCGCGACCCGGGGCGCTGGACCAGGGAAGACAGGTAAGGGCGGGGCCTCTGGCCGCCAGCCGTGCGCCTCGCCCTGCCCCCTTCAGGCTATGCGGGCCTCAATGATCTGCGCCGCGCGGACTGGGCCCCCAGTCCGCTCAAAGGCCCCGCGCAGGTCACGGCAGCGGCCCCGCACCGCCGCGTCCCCGGCGAGGGCGTCCACAGCGGCCCGCAGCTGCCGCGCGCTGCGCTGAAATGGCAGCAGGTTGCGGCCTATGCCCAGCTGCGCCACCCGCTGGGCAATGGTGAACTGGTCGGCCGCCTGCGGCACCGCCACCAGCGGCACCTCCTGGGAGATGGCTTCAGACACACTGTTCATGCCCGCGTGGCTGACAAAAACGCTTGCGCGTGCCAGCACCTCCAGCTGCGGCACGTAGGCCCGGGCCTGAATGTGCGCGGGCAGCGGGCCCAGCGCCGCCGGGTCGGTGCTCTCGCCCACCGACAGGATGACCTGATAGGTTCCGTCTGCAAAGGCCGCTGCACACTGGCGAAAGAAGTCGGGCTGGCGGTTGAACACGGTGCCCAGCGACACGTAGACCAGCGGTCGGTCGTCCAGGGCCACCAGCGGCGCCTGTTGCTCCTTGCGGGGCGCCACAGACGGCCCAATAAAGTGAAAGCGTTCGGGAAAACGCTCCGCGCGAGGTTGAAACGCCTGCGCGGTGCAGACCAGAACGTCGTCACCGTCCATGGACAGCAGATCAAACTGGGTGTGCAGGGGTGGCGCGGCGTATGTACGGGCCAACGCTGACGTGAGGCGGCGCAGTTCCAGGACCTCCCGGCCGCCGGTCAGCGGCGCTGGGCCCACGTCCAGGGCCATCAGCACCGGGCGGGGCGGCAGGACCCCCGGCCCCAGGGCAAACCCGCTGCTGATATTCACCAGGGGCACCTTCAGCGTGCGGGCCACCATGCGCCCCCAGAGGCACATGAAATCCACCAGCACGCAGGCGGGCGCCAGGGCTTCTACCTCGCGCAGCAGTCCGGGCACCAGGGCGGCGGCGCAGTGGGCCTGGGCCAGGGCATAGGCGCTCAGGCGGGGCTGCTGCGCCCGCTCCACGGACCGGAAATCCCAGGCGATGGGCCGGAAGGTGGCGCCAGTAGCTTCAATCTTCTGCCGCACCTCCTCGCCGCAGTAATACACCACCTGATGGCCACGCTGAACAAGTTCGGTGACGATAGGTAACGTGGGATGCACGTGGCCCAGCGCCGAGAGCGTAAAGACAACAATGGTGCTCATGCCCACACTCTATGGGCCGCGCTGCGGGAGTTCTCCACAGAGTCCACCAATCACGCCCAGCGGCTGGAACGTTACCGGGTGACGCCCCGCGTGAAGTGCTGTCGTTCTCCTGCTCGCTTTGGCCGCCTGGAATCGCGGTGACCCGCCGTGGGGTTGAGGCGCTGGGGTCAGTGGGAACAGCGTGGCTCACCGGGCCGTCTGCCCTGGGCACAGGACGCGCTGGCGGGCAGCCACACGTTCTGAAAGGCGGTTCAGAAAAGTGTCATAGGGCCCGGTCTACGCTGGGCCCCATGATGGGAGTTCTTGTCGCCCTGGCCGTGCTGGCTGCCCTCGCCCTGGTCTGGGCCGTGGCCCGGCGCCGCCCCCGCCCCCCCGCCGCCCCCCCGGCAACCCCCGAGGGCCGGCCCTCGGGCGTGCGGGTGGTGCCCACCTCGGCCCCCACCTCCCATGCCCTGGGCCCCCAGACCGAGAGGCCCGCTGCGCCGGTGCAGGCAGTCCCGGTGCCGCCCGCCCCAGTTCAGACTGGGTCTGCGCCCCTTCCTGCTGCGCCTTCGCCCGTGAGGCCTGTGCCGGTTGCGCCGCCCGCTGCGCCGGTCCGCCCGGCCGTGGCCGCGCCTCTGGCGGCGGCACCCGCCTTTCTGGCCCCGCCCGGCACCGCCGCCCTGGATGACCCGGACGCCGTGCGCCCCGAGGTCAGCGCCGAGGCGGTGGCCACCGCCCGCGCTGCCGTGCAGGCTGACGTGCCCGATGAAATCCTGTCAGACGCCCTGCTGGACGTGACCCCCGAGGAACTCAGGCGCCTGATGGCCGCCGTGCCCGAAGACGTGATGGCCCGCGCCATTGGGCAGGTGGACGACGTGCGCACCCAGCCGGTGAAGGCCGAGGACCTGCAGCAGTTGCAGGGCCTGGGCAGCGCCCTGGACGAGCTGGACATCTGGAGCTTCGGGGATGACAGCGCCGCGCCCGGGGACCACAAGGCTTAACGCCGGCCCTCAACCGTCTTCGCCGCAGGCAGCGGCCCGCCCGGATGAACGGGGCGGGCCGTCAATGTGGGGGCCCTGCCCGGCCATCCGGGCACCCAGGCAATGCCTCGGCTTCGGGTCGCCTTTTAATACGGACTGCCGTCCATTCCCGGAACTCCGTATTTTTCCTTCTCTGCTGCGCAGCTCTTCGAGTCCCTCTGGTCGGAAAAATTCCGTAACACGTTACGGAATTTTTCGGAATTCGTATAAGTCGTTCGCTGCCAAGCCCCCGGTCAACCGAGCGGGGGCGGGGAGCGAACACAGGGTCTGGTCCGCCTAAGCTGAGCCCATGAAGTCCATGGCCGAGCTGCGCGCCGCGTGCGCCGCCCTGACGGGTTCCCAGGAAACCTTTCCCTTTGACGCCACAACGCTGGTGTTCAAGGTGGGCGGCAAGATGTACGCCCTGACCGATCTTCAGGCCGAGCCCCTGTCCCTCTCGCTGAAGGTGCGGCCCGACCACGGCGAGGCCCTGCGCGCCGAGTGGCCGGCCATTGTGCCTGGATACCACCTGAACAAACGGCACTGGATCACCGTGACCCTGGACAGCCGCGTGCCGGGTGAACTGGTGCTGGAGCTGCTGAGCGGCAGCCACGCCCTGGTCGTGGCGGGCCTGACCCGCACTGCCCGGGCCGAGCTGGGCCTGTGAGGGTGATCCTGGGCGCGGGTGAGCAGCGCTGGCCCGGCTGGGTGCCCACCGAACGTGAAACGCTGAACCTGCTGAACCCGGCCAGCTTTGAGCGTTTTTTCCATGCTGGCCCGGCTGACGCTTTTCTGTGTGAACACGTCTGGGAGCACCTGTGGCCCGATCAGGGGGCCCAGGCCGCGCGCCTTGTGTTTGCCCACCTGAAGCCCGGTGGTGTCCTGCGCGTGGCAGTACCCGACGGCCACCATCCAGACCCGGCCTACCGCGCGCTGGTGGCAGTGGGGGGCCCAGGCCCCGCCCACGACCACCGGGTGCTGTACACCCTGGACACTTTTGCGCCCCTCTTCACGCAGGCCGGGTTCGAGGTGCAGCCCCTGGAGTGGTGGGACGCGGCCGGCACCTTTCACCAGCAGCCCTGGGCGCCCGCCGGCGGTCCGGTGTACCGCACCGCCCGGCTGGACCACCGCAACGAGGCGTGGCGCCGGGGCCAGGGGCCCCTGGGATTCACCAGCCTGTTACTGGACGCGCGCAGACCCCAGTAAGGACGGAGACCCTGACTTTTCCCACCACAGAACCGACAACATGGTTACGCTATTTACATATTCAGTTTGAGTCGCTAAGCTGGAACGTGAACAGCAGCACCATTCCAGCGAGGTTCCCATGATTGTTGAAACCAAGGTAGTTGGCCGCCGCACCCCCTTTGAACGCCGCCCGCTGGACGTCCCCGCCGGGCCCCAGACCCTGGAAAGCCTGCTGGCGCATCTCGTGCGCGGGGAAGTGGCGGCCTACCACGAGCGCCAGGCCGGGGTGAACATGCTGCGCGTGCTGACCGAGCGCGAGCTGTCCGAGGCCACCCTGACCGGGCGCGTGGCCGTGGGACCCCAGGCCCCCGGCGGGACCGTGGCCCCCGAGGACGCGGTCCGCACGGCCCTGACCGCCTTCCGCGACGGCCTGTACTACGTCTTTGTCGACGATGAGCAGATTGAGGCCCTGGACGCACCGCTGACCTTGAGGCCCGACAGCACGCTGCTGCTGGTGCGCCTGACTGCGCTGGCCGGGGGCTGAGGTGGACGTTCAGGAGTATCTGCGCGGCTTTCAGCAGCCCTGGAAGGCTGACTTTCTGGCCCGGCTGTCTGCCCTGCCCGGGACACTGGCCGACGGCCTGCGGGCCGACGTGGCGGGGCAGGGCAGCCGCGAGGAGCGCCAGCAGCGCGAAGCGGCCCTGACCGAGTACCTGCACACCAGTGGCCCGGCCGAGCGGCTGGCCCTGTGCGCCGTGTTCTTTCCCCGCTTTCCCGAGGTGGCTGCCCGCACGCTGGGCGCGCTGCTGACCCGGCACCCCTACCCGCAGGGCTATGCCCGGCGCGCCTTCCGGGCCCCGGGCGACCGCCGCACGGCCGAGCACGCCCAGAGCTGGCTGTGGCAGACGTGGCACCTCACGCGCGAGTACGGGCAGGACCTGGAGTGGCTGACTGTCCATGCGGGGCTGCTCAATCCCTGGCAGTCGCAGACCCTGGGCCTGCTGCTGGGTCAGGCGGTCAGTGACGGGGATGAGGCGGTGTTCGAGCTGCTGCGCCAGACGGCGGGCGCGCAGCACCCTGTGGCCCGCATGGGGCGCCATGTGCCGCTGGCCCTGCTGTCCAGCACCCGCGAGGACGCCTGGACCCTGACCGAGGGGCTACTGCTGGGCGCCCAGCGCCAGGAAGGGCTGCGGCAGGTGATTCTGGAAACGGTGGATGAAGCCAGCCTGGGCGCCTTTACGCGGATGCTGCGCCTGATTCTCAACGAAGACCTGCTGCGCTTTGCCGCCACCCTGCGCGCCGCCTGCGTCTGGTTTGGCCTGAACTACGACGTGACGGACCTGAAGGCGGTGCGGGGGCACCTGAGCGCGGCCCTGGACTTTCTGGATGACCCCGCCCTGGCCCGCGCGGCCGTGACCGGGGGGAGCGGCGTGGCGGCGTACCTTGCCCTGTACACCCTGGCGATGGCCGATGCCCAGGGGGCCGCCGCCCTGGCCCGCCCCCTGCTGAGTGACCCGGACCCGGAGCGCCGCATGGCCGCGGCGCAGCTGCTGGAAGCGGCGGGCGAGATGGGGGCGGCGGATCTGCGGCTCCTGCTGGCCGACCCCGATCTGCGCTTATCGGCCCTGGCGGGCGGGCGCCCCCACGCCTACGCCCAGGACCTGCCCGAGGGAACCCCTGCCTTCGAGCCCTTTGTGGCCTACGCCGGGCGCCTGCCTGCCCAGGCCCGCCACGAGCCGCTGCTGTTTCCCTGGCTGGGCCACGTGCCGGCCCGCAGCGAGGCCATGGACAGCCTGCCCGGACTGGTGGGCGTCGCCCCCCTGGCCATCCTGGCGCCGTACCTGAGCGCCATGAGCAGCAGCGGCAGGAGCGCGGCCCTGTGGCACCTGCGCCGCCGCCACACGCCCCAGTCTGACGCCCCGGCCACGCCGCCCCAGCCGCTGGACGCCCCCACCCGCGCGCTGCTGCTGACCCTGTTGCAAGACCGCGTGGGCGGGGTGGCGCAGGCGGCCGTGGAGGTCATGGCCCACCTGAGCCCGGCGCCCGAGGAGGTGCCGATTCTCGAAGGACTGCTCCGGCGCCGGGGCGCCGACCTGCGCCGGGGCCTGATTCGCTTGCTGGCCACCGACCGGGCGCCGGGTGCCCAGAGTGCGCTGCGCCTGCTGGCCCAGAGCAGCACCGAGCAGCGCCAGGCCGGGTTACAGCTGCTGCGCGAGGTGGGTGCGCCGCCGCCCGCCGACTTCAAACCGAAGAACGTGACCGAACAGACGCTGCTGGCCGTGCTGACCGAGCCGGAAAGCCAGCTCAGCCTGCGCGACGGCCTGGGGCTGTTCGATCCGGCCGCCCTGACCCGCGCCGAGCCGCCGGTGCCTGTCCAGCGCGACTTTGCCCCGGACGTGGCGCGCGGCGCCGACCTGCTGCGCGCCCTGGACGCCCTGATTGAGGCGCACCGCGAAACCCCGCTGACCGGGGTGGGCTGGGACGGCGAGCAGACCGCGCTGCTGGGCAACGTCTCGGGGCATAGGCTGCGCGCCCGGGGCGAGCAGGCCATGCCCCTGGCCGACCTGTGGGCGGGCTGGTGGGCCGCCCGCCCCGGCGCGCAGGACGGCGACCTGACGCGCATGGCCTGGGCCCTGTCGCACTTCGTGGCCCGCCAGGACAGCAGCCTGGGCGACCTGGAAGCCGAACTGGCCGAGCTGCTGGGCGAGGGTGACGAGGGAGAAACAGACGCCGACTTCGAAGCGCTGACGGACTTGACCGGGGAGGAAGTGGCTGAGGCCGAAACGGAACGCGCCCAGGCCCGCAGCGCCGCCGAAACCAAGCAGGCCCTGCGCCGCGCCACCCTGCACTGGACGCTGGGACCGCTGGTGCCCCTGCGGCTGGCGCACATGGAGCGGGTGCAGGCGGTGGCCGGGCACCTGCAGGCCACCTTCAGCACCCCCACCGACCTGGATCTGGCCCTGGACGCCTGGGCCACCGCCCTGAGCCGGCTGCCCCAGGACGCCCGGACCATCGTGGACCCGCAGTACGTGTGGCGCACGGAAGACCCGCGCGACCTGCTGTGGCCGCTGCGGCCCCAGGGTCGCCTGGCCATGACTCCAGCGCAGGCGCGGCGCTTCTGGCAGCTGACCCTGCATGAAGGCGCGGCCTTTCCCCACCTGCCCCGGCGCCGCCCGGACACGGCGCTGCTGCTGCGCGCCTATGAACAGGGCTGGGCGGCGCAGGCCGACCTGCTGGACCAGCTGATCGGGCCGCGCCCGGAGCGCAGCGGCTACTACTACGGCAACGACTTCGACGACCTGCGCACCTTCACCCAGCGCCGCCTGCGCGAGGACACACCCACCCACCCGGACTGGATGCAGGCCGTGGAGACCGTGCGGGCCCGCGTGCTGGAGATCGAATCGGTGCGCGGCGATCTGGAAACACCGGCCACGTCGGCGGCCCTCTCGCTGCAGTCGGTCACGGGCGCGGCCCTGACCCTGCGCCTGCTGGCCGCACTGGGCAAAAACCCCCTCAAGCGCGGGTACCAGGGCCGTAACGAGAGCCGCGACGTGACCTTCAGCCACCTCATTCGCGTGGCCTTTCCTGCGCCCGGCGACACGCCCGCCGCCTTTGCCCGCTTGGCCCAGGAGGCCGGCGTGGGCGAGGCCCGGCTGCTGGACCTGGCGATGTTTGCTCCGCAGTGGGCCCCGCTGGTGGCCGGCGCGCTGGGCTGGCGCGGCCTGCAGGACGGGGTGTACTGGCTGCACGCCCACACCCGCGACACGAACTGGACGGTGCCCCAGGAGATTCGCGAGGACTGGGAGGTGCAGATCAGCGAGCGCACCGCCCTGTCGCCCGGGGACCTGATGGCGGGCGCGGTGGACGTGGCGTGGTTTCACCGCCTGCACCGCCTGCTGGGCAAGGCGCGCTTTCAGGCCCTGCTGGGCGCGGCCAAGTACGCCTCCAGCAGCGGCGGCCACAAACGCGCCGAACTGTACGCCCAGGCCCTGCGCGGCGAGGTGACGGAAGCCGAGCTGACCGCCCGCATCCGCGACAAGCGCCATCAGGACGCGGTGCGGGCCCTGGGCCTGCTGCCGCTGAGCCGGGGCGCAGCCAAGGGGGCCCGTGAACTGGAAACGCGCTACCGCCTGCTGAGCGACTTTCGCCGCGAGGCCCGGCAGTGGGGGGCCCAGAAGCAGGCCAGCGAGCGCCTCGCCGCCGATATCGGCCTGCAGAACCTGGCCCGCACCGCCGGTTACGCCGACCCCCAGCGCCTGATGTGGGCCATGGAAGCCCGCATGGCCCCCGACTGGGCCCAGACCGTCACCGAGGCTGGCGTGAGCGTGGGCATTGCCCTGAGCGAGGCGGGGAACGCCCGCCTGACGGTGGCGCGCGGCGACAAGCTCCTCAAGGCCCTGCCGGCTGCGCTGAAAAAGCACCCGGGCGTGGTGGCCATCCGAGAGGCCGTGAAGGAACTGGGCGCGGCCCAGAGCCGCATGCGCGGGGCACTGGAAGAGGCGATGGTGCGCGGGGACCTCTTCACGCCGCAGGAACTGCGTGACCTGGCCCGGCATCCGGTGATCGCGCCCATGCTGCGCTCGCTGCTGTGGGTGCTGAACGAGGACGTGGTGGGCTGGTGGAGCGAAGAAGCGCTCCAGACGCCCGCCGGCGCAGCGCCGCTCAGCGACCACGCGCTGCGGCTGGCCCACCCGCACGACCTCTTTGTGGGCGGGCAGTGGCCGAACTTTCAGCAGGACATCATGACGCGCGGCGTGGCGCAGCCCTTCAAGCAGGCGTTCCGCGAGTATTACCCCCTGACCAGCGCCGAACAGGGCGCCCGCCGCACCGCCCGCTACGACGGGCACCACGTGCAGCCCGGTAAGGCGGCGGCCCTCTTCAAGGCGCGCGGCTGGGTGGCCATTCCCGAAGAAGGGGTGCGCAAAACCTGGCACGCGGAGGGCCTGAGCGTGTGGGTGGACACCAGCGTGGGCTACGGCACCCCGAACGAGGTGGAGGGAGCCCCGCTGCACGCCGCCTATTTCCTGCGGCCGGGCTCAAGTGAGCCGCTGCTCCTGGCCGAGGTGCCGCCGCGCGTCTTCAGCGAGACCATGCGCGACCTGGACCTCGTGGTGAGCGTGGCTCACGTGGGCGGCGTGGACCCCGAGGCCAGCCAGAGCACCACCGAGATGCGCGCCGCGCTGCTGCGCGAGACGCTGCGCCTGCTGAAGCTGGGCAACGTGCGCCTGGAGAGCGACCACGCGCTGATTGAGGGCCACCATGCCCGCTACACCGTGCACCTGGGCAGCGGCACGGTCCACCGCCAGCCGGGGGGCTTCCTGTGCATCGTGCCGGTGCACAACGGGCACCAGGGCCGGCTGTTCCTGCCCTTTGCCGACCCGGACCCCAAGACGGCCGAGGTGGTCAGCAAGGTGCTGCTGCTGGCCGAGGACCGCAAGATTCAGGACCCCACGATTCTGGAGCAGTTGCGGTAGGGACCATGGGCCATGAGCGGTGGGCCATGGGGGATGTTCCCTCATGGCCCACCTTCCGTCCGCTTTCCTTCCCGGGGGAGAAGGCCTCCCGCAGCGAGGGGTGATCCGGACTGCCGTCCATTTCCGGAACATCCAGAAAAGAACTGGATGTTTTTCCACTTCCCGGACAGCCGTACTCTTTTCCTGCTCTGCTGCGCAGCTCTGCGAGTCCCTCCGGTCGGAAACATTCCGTTATGTGTGACGGAAGTTTGCGGAGCTCGGATGAGGGGTTGCCCCTGCCTAGAACGCCCCGTCCAGCGCTGCCAGCGCCGCGTCGGCGTCCGTGATCCCGGCCTGGGCCATATCCGGGCGGCCCCCGCCCTTGCCCCCGCCCGCCGCCGCCAGCTTGCCAATCAGCTGCCCGGCATGGGCGCCGCGCCCCACGGCCGCCTTGGTGGCCTTGACCACCAGACCCTTCTCGCCGGCCACGACCACCAGATCGGCGCCGCTCTGGTCCAGCAGCTTGTCGGCGGCGGCGCGCAGCTCGTTGCCCTCAATGCCCGCCAGCTTCAGGGCTGCCACCTGGAACCCGCCCCGTTCACGGGTCTGGGCCGCGGCGCCCCCGCCGCCCATCTGTGCCTCGGCCAGCTGGCGCCGCACGGCCGCCACTTCCTTCTCGGCGGCCTTCAGCTGGGTCTGCAGGCCCGTCACGCGCCCTTCCAGGCCCTCGGGGCTGGTGTTCAGCAGCCCGGCCACCTTCGCCGCGGCATTCAGGCGTTCACGCACCCAGGCGGTGGCGGCCTCGCCCGCCAGGGCCTCCACGCGGCGCACGCCAGCAGCCACGTTCTCGTCGCTCAGCAGCACAAAGGCGCCAATGTCGCCGGTGCGGCGCACATGGGCCCCGCCGCACAGCTCCTTGCTGCTGACGGGCTGCCCGGCATACGCCACGTCGCCTTCCACGCTGACCACGCGCACCGTCTCGCCGTACTTCTCGCCGAACAGCGCCGTGGCCCCGGCGGCCCTGGCCTGAGCAATGGGCATTTCCTGCCACGACACCGCGAAGTTGGCGCTGATCCAGCGGCTTACCAGGGTTTCCACAGCGGCCAGTTCGTCGGCACTCAGCGCCGCGCCATGCGAGAAGTCAAAGCGCAGGCGGTCGGCGGCCACCAGCGAGCCCTTCTGGGCCACGCCGCTGCCCAGCACGGCCCGCAGCGCCGCGTGCAGCAGGTGGGTGGCAGTGTGGTGGCGCTGGATGGCCTGGCGCTCCCCGGCCACCACGCCGCGCACAGTCGTGCCCTCGCGCAGTTCACCCTCCTCCACCAGCACGTCGTGCAGGAACACGCCCTGCGGGGTCTTGCGGGTGTCGCGCACCACGCCCGCGCCACCTTCCCATTCCAGGCGACCGGTGTCGCCCACCTCGCCGCCACCCTCGGCATAGAAGGGGGTGCGGGACAGGATCACCGTGGCCTCGCTGCCGGCCGGCAGATGGTCCAGGCGCTCGCCGGCGCCCACCAGCGCCAGCACCTGCCCCTCGGCCTGTAGATCGTCGTAGCCCACGAACTCGGTGGGGGAGAGGCCGTCGAGCGCCTCCTGGCTGCCCCCGAACAGTTCAGACTTGCCGTATTTGCTGCCCGCGCGGGCGATGTTCTGAGCATTCTCCAGGCTCTCGGCGTACCCGGCCTCGTCCACGGTGACGCCGTATTCCTCGGCAATCTCCTTGGTCAGGTCCACCGGAAAGCCGTAGGTGTCGTACAGCACGAAGGCGTGATCCCCGGACAGCACATCGCCCTTCTGCAGGCCCGACAGCAGGCCGCCCAGCCGCTGAATGCCGCCTTCCAGCGTCTTCAGAAAACGTTCTTCCTCACTGCGGATGGTCGCTTCAATCTTGGCCTGGTGCTCGCGCAGCTCGGGGTAGGCGTCGCCCATGCGCTCGACCACCAGCGGCACGAGTTTGTACAGGCTGGGCTCGCGCAGCCCCAGCAGGTAGGCGTGGCGGGAGGCGCGGCGCAGAATCTTGCGCACCACATAGCCGCGCCCGGTGTTGCTGGGCACCGAGCCGTCGGCAATGACCATGCTCACTGAACGGGTATGCTCGGCCACCACACGGTGAGACACGTTCTGCGGGCCCTCGTAGGGCTGGCCGCTCAGCTCTGCGACCCGGGCAATGATGGGCGCGAACACGTCATTGCTGTAGAAGTCGTACACATCCTGCACCACCGTGGCAATGCGCTCCAGCCCCATGCCCGTGTCAATGTTCTTGAACGGCAGGTCCTTCAGGACAGGCGTGCCGTCTGCCAGCGGCTCCTGGCGGTCGTACTGCGGAAATACGCAATTCCAGATTTCCAGAAAGCGGGCACTCTCGCGGGTCTCGGCGTACGCGGCCCAGGTGTCGTGGCCGTACTGGGGCCCACGGTCATAGAAAATCTCGCTGCACGGGCCGCAGGGACCGTTGGGCCCTTCTTTGGGCGCATCGGCCGGCCAGAAGTTCTCGTCGGCTCCAAAACGCAGGATGCGCTCGGGCGGCAATCCAATCTCCTGGGTCCAGATGGCAAAGGCTTCCTCGTCATCCTGGTAGATGGTGGCGTGCAGCTTGCTGGCGTCCAGGCCCATCCACTCCGGGCTGGTCAGAAATTCCCAGGCCCAGGTCAGCGCTTCGCGTTTGAAGTAGTCGCCAAAGCTGAAGTTCCCCAGCATTTCCAGCAGGGAGCAGTGGCGCAGGGTGCGGCCCACGTTCTCGATGTCGCCAATGCGCAGGCACTTCTGAGCGGTGGTCACCCGCTTGCTGGCCACGCCGTCGAACACGGCGGGCGCGCCCATGAATTGCTCTTTGAAGGGCTGCATCCCTGCCACAGTGAAGAGGGTGGTGGGGTCGGGGGCCACTGTGGAGTGGCTGGGCAGGCGCAGGTGCCCCTTGCTTTCGAAGAATTGCAGGTACTTCTCGCGAATCTGGGCCGTGGAGAGCGGGGTGGACATGGGGGAAAGTATAAGCGAGGATAGGTGGTTTACCGGCGTACTGAAAAGATGCTGATTGATGTAATCAGGCGTAATTTTTAATACAATTATTTAACGGTTATAATAATAGATCTATTTGATCTCTTACTGCCTCCCAGGAATATCTGTGAACAGTACGCGGTATACGCGCGACCGTCGGTAGTTTTACCTTCTGCAAGCAAATATCTTGTATTTGATTTTGAATTCATTTGTAATGAATAGAGTTCGTCATAGCATTCCGTAACTTTGCCGCCGTAAAATCTTTGTTGTTGAGGAAGTATTTGGCGTCCGGTTGCTAATCTGTAGAAATCGTCAACTACGACAGAATAGTTGGGGCTCAGTTTGTTCTTCGGGTAATCTATGCCAATCTGCAATTCTAATCGTTTAATTGAGTTATTTTCATAGTAAACATCAAAGAATGTGTCCAATTGAACTCCAAGGGCGTCCTTCAAAAGAATTTCATATTGTAGAGGATTAATCAGTTCATTGCTATCTGAAAACTGACATTTATACTTCTTACAGAAGGAAGAAGTCATGATCATTTTGAGATTCTGCTGTCCTAATAATGCCGACGATTGAGCGACGCATGAAACTAGGATGGATAGGCAGGCATAGTATTTTATTTTGGTCTTATCCAGCATAGAACCTGACTCCCTAGGATCCATTTTCCATTCTTATTTGACATTGGGATTGATTCAGTGAACTTAGTTTCAACATTTTGTTGCACAATTACAATATTTTCATCATTGACCTCGGCTACAATCGCAACATGTCCGTAAGTTGATGTACCTATAACTATGACATCCCCCACTTCCGGTTTGGTCCGGCTCCCAGTTCTAAGATTGGTTTTTGCGTCATAATTCCTATATTGTGGATGTCCACTATGACCTTTTTGACCGTCTTGTACGTGGTTTTTGAACCAGGTTCCCGCATGTCCCTTCTCATACAAATAAACTCCCGAATTTAGATGTGTAAATCTTCGCACAAACTCTACGCATTGCCATTTCCATCCGTAGTACAATCCACCTGCTCCAAAACTATTAGCCCAAGTTTGTTTCTCTATAGGTCCATTGTAGTAAGCACTTATGCCCTTGAAGCTCCCTATCTCGACGCCTTTTATAATTCCCTGCAACTCCTCCTGAGTGTAGCCACCCTTCGGGATATTTCGGACGGCGTCCCGTTCTTCAGTGGTTAGTTCTTCGATTCCTTCGCCTTGGCCATCGCTGTTGCTCTCTAATAACTGAGAAGCGCGAGCGGCGCCGCTTGCAATTAAAGATGCAGAATCGGTCCCATTAACTACTCGTCTTGCTCCTGTGAAGTCGACGTTTGCGCCAGTAACATAAGAGCTAAGACGCTTCTTGGTGAACAATCCCATCATCATGCCCTTCGCGATGATCATGCCCGCCAAATCGCGATCACTTGCAGCGAGGTCTGGATTCTCTACAATATTGGGAATTTTACCATCTATCTTATATCCACTCGGCTCGACAATCTCTTTCTGTGCTCGCGTGTAGCCGGCCTTCCCAGTGAGGTGAACGTAGCCCCGACCTCTATATTTATACCCATCTCCTGGCTTGGTGTTGCCCAGTTCCATGATATTTCTCTCTCTGCGCTTTGCCAAAATGGTTTGAGCAGATATGCCATCGGCCAGACGTCTGTTGTCAGACTTCAGAGTTTTAGTGGGATTACAGCCATACTTCTGTTCGAAGTAGTCCTCCGGGTCCCAGCCGGAGTCGTATTTTTCCCTGAGTGCAGTAAATCCATTAGACTCCCAAATCCCAGTGGCAAGAATGTAGGCAACCTGATTCAGATCGGTGATTCCAGCTTTCTTGCAGTGGCGCAGAATGGCTTCGACATGCACTTTTGAGCTGGAGGTGAACGACTTGCCCAGAGTTTTGGCTGTCTCCTGTGCGGCTCTAATGGCCGCCTGCAGTTCTCCAGGCGTCACCTCATTTTCGGCGTTCTGCTCTGGACTTGAGTTACTGGGACTCGCACTTTGCTGCTCAGCCGGCTTCGGCACTGCCATCCTTACCGGCACAAACGCAAACCCCATGTGCATGCTCTCAACCTTGAACTCGCCGCTTGATGTTTTGTTGCTAAAGCTGGTGCTGATCTTCTTGCCGTCGGGGCTGAACTTGCCCTCAAATTCGGCGTTATTGTCGGTGCCCTTCAATATGAAGGAGTTGTCCTCGCGGATCACACCTTCAACGTGCCACCCGGCGTTGCTCCCTGGTGTCGCCATGTAACGGCCAATCAGCCGTCCGCTCTCGTCGCGGATGATGCGCAGCTGAAACTTTACGTCCTTGGCCTTGCCCACGAAGGTGCGCTCCCACTGTTTGGGGGCTTTCTTCAGGCCCAAGGGGGCGGCGGGCTGCTGGGGTTTGGGGGCGGCGCGGCCCCCCTCGTTGGTAAGTCGTTGTTCTGGGGCAAACATGGTGACCTCCTGATCAGTTGTGCCTTCAGGGTAACGGAGAGGTCAGGACCCGCGCGGCGCAAATGAGGCAGGGGCCGCTGCACCTGTGTGTCTGCGGCCCCTCTTGTTCCTTAATCCAGATCCACCGCCCACCACGCTTCCCGCTGGGCGGCCAGCCGCGCCCGGGGATCGCCAATGGTGTCCAGCGCGCGGGCCAGGCCTTGCCAGTCACTCTCGCTCATGGGGTCAATGGCCAGGGCCCGCTGGTGAAACTGCGCGGCGTCGCGGTCGCGTCCGGCCAGGGTGGCGGCGCGGGCGGCAATGCCCAGCAGGCTCAGCTGCTTCTGCTCCAGGCGGGCGCGCACATCGTCGGCCCAGGGGCTGTCGGTGCCGGGCAGAAACTGGCCGTACTGGGTCACCAGTTCGCGCAGTTCTTCCAGGCCCAGGCTGCCCTGTTCGGCCTGCGCGGCCAGCAGTTCAAAGCGCTGCACGTCGTATTCCGGGTTCAGGTCGGCGTTCAGGGCGTAGCGGCGGTTGGCGCTCACCACCGCCTCGTTGCTCAGGCTGCGGCGCAAGCGGTGCAGGGTGGTGTGAAACAGGCTGCTGGCCCGCGCCTCGTCCTTCTCGGGCCACAGGGCCTCGGCGGCTTCCCAGCTCGTCACTTCCTTGTGTTCCAGCAGGTAGAAGAACAGCTCCAGCGCCTTGCGGCTCACCCACGACACCGCGCTGCCCTTCCAGACCACCTGCGCGGTACCCAGGCCCTTGGCCTGCATGCCGCTCTCGCCCTGCAGGGTCAGGCCCGCGCGCCTCAGGCGGGCGTCAATGGCGGTGGTCAGGTCCTGCGGGGTAAAGGGCTTGGGCAGGTAGTCGTCGGCGCCCAGGTTCATGCCTCTGCGCACGTCGCCGCGTTCGGCGTGGCTGGAAAGCAGCATAAAGGGAATGGCCGAGAGCTGCTCGTGGCCGCGCACCTTCTCCAGAAATTCCAGGCCTGTCATGTAGGGCATCACCACGTCGCTGATGACCAGATCGGGGGTAAAGACCTTCAGGAGGTCCAGGGCCTCGACGGGGTGGGTGCTGGTGCGCACCTCGTGCCCGGCGCGGGACAGAATCACGCTGACAAGCTTGAGGATGGCGGCGTCGTCATCCACCACGAGGATGCGGGGCATGGCGTGAGTGTATTACGAAATGCGGGAGCGCCGGGCGCCGGTGTGCCTTGTGCGGGGCCTTAGACGGAATGAAGGCGGGAGACGAGCAAAGCGAACACCAGTAAAAGGCAGGATGCCGGCGATGAAAGAGCATCTTTGCGCTCTTCCCAAGATGCCTTGGAAACCGGGGCCCTCCGTCTTGCGTTACGCTGCCGGGCATGACTGCGCCCGCCCCTGGCCCTGTTGCTGCCGCGCCGCTGACCATCGTGCAGGCCCGCACCCTGACCCTCTGGGACGCCCAGCCCCAGGCCGGGGCCGTGCTGGTGGGCGGCGGGCGCGTGCTGGCCGTGGGCACCCTCGACGACCTGCGCGCCCAGGCCCCCCGCGCCGGGGTGCAGGACCACCGCGACCTGCTGCTGACCCCGGGGCTCGCAGAGGCCCATATTCATCTGGTGTCGTACGGATTCTCGCTTTCGCAGCTGAATCTGCACGGCGCACGCAGCGTGGCCGAGGTGCAGGCCAAGGTGGCCCAGCGCGTGCTGAACACGCCCCAAGGCAGCTGGATTCGCGGCGGTGGCTTTCTGCTCTCAGAGCTGGGGCTAGGCGACTATCCGTCCGCGGCCCTGCTGGACGAGGTGAGCCCGCACCATCCGGTGCTGCTGTACTCGCGCGACCTGCACATGGCCTGGGCCAACTCGGCGGCGCTGCGGGCGGCGGGCCTCCATGACGGAACCCCGGACCCCGAGGGCGGCCGGATCGTGCGGCCCCTGGGCTGCTTGCTGGAACACGCCTCGGGTCTGGTGGAAGCAGTCATTCCAGGGCCCAGCGAGGCGCAGTATCTGGCCGCCGCGCGCGCCGGGGCCCAGGACCTCGCCGCGCGGGGGTACGTGAGTGCCCACACCATGGCTTTTGAGGCCCCCGAAGCGCCGCGTGCCCTGCAGGCCCTGGCAGAAGCCGGCGAACTGCCGCTGCGCGTGTGGGCCTGCCTGCCGCACGAGCGCCTGGAGGCGGCCCGGGCGCTGGGCCTGCGCCGCACGCCGGGGGGGCTGTTTCAGTGGGGCGGCGTGAAGTTCTTTGCCGACGGCGCGCTGGGCAGCCGCACGGCGTGGCTGCACGCGCCGGGGTTTGCCGATGGCTCCGGCACAGGCATGCCGCTGGACCCCCCCGAGCTGATCCGCGAACGGGGCCGCGAGGCGCTGCACCTGGGCCTGACCCCGGTGACGCACGCCATTGGCGACCGCGCGAACACCGAGGTCCTGAACGCCTACGACAATCTGCGCGACCTCGCCCGGCAGAAGGGGGTGCGTCTGCGCATTGAGCACGCCCAGCACCTTCGCCCCGAGGACATTCCCCGCTTTCAGGGCCTGAGCGCCAGCGTGCAGCCTATTCACCTGCAGGCCGACGGGCCCATGATCCGCACCCTGCTGCCGCACCTGGAAGCGCAAAGCTACGCCTTCAAGTCGTTGCAGCAGGCGGGCGCGGTGCTGGCCTTTGGCAGCGACGCCCCCGTGGCCCCGCCCGAGTACCGCGCCAACTTCGCCGCCGCCCAGACCCGGGTGGACGACGCGGGCGAACGCCTGGCCCCCGTGCAGGCCCTCACGGAACTGGACGTGCTGCGCGCCCATACCCTGGGCCCCGCCCTGGCCGCCGGCTGGCGCGATGAGGGGGTCATCCGCCCCGGCGCGCGCGCCGCCTTCACCCTGTGGGACCGGCTGGGCGGCACCGCGCAGGCCCTGGTGCTGTAACCCCCTGCCCCCACCTACCGCCCGGCAATGCGCTGCTCGGACAGCCCATGCAGGTAGACTTCCAGGTTCGTGTAGCCGGGCACGCCCAGCAGCCGCGCCGACAGCGTCGTGGCCGGTCCGTCGGCCGCCGAGGTGGGTTTCAGGCCATGGGCGCTTTCCCAGGCGTCCGGCAGGCCGTCGCCGTCGGTGTCTGTGGGTGGGGCGGGCGGTACCGTGAAATCCAGCTGCAGCGCGTCTCCCACTGGGTTCACGTCCTGCGGGGCCGGATCGAAGGTGCCTCTGGCCACGTGGCCCATCAGGCGGCGGTCCATGGAATCACGGGGAAACGCGCCCACGTCGCGGCTCAGTTCCTTCAACAGCCCCGCGCTGGGGTGGTAGGTGATCGCCGGAAAGGGGTGCCGGGCTGGGGCGGCAAAGCCGGGCCGAGCGCTGGCAAAGGGCAGGCCGCCGCCCACCGCCGCTTCGGGGAAATCGTTGCAGCAGTAGATCAGGGCGTGGTCCTGCACGCCCGGGTACAGGTTGATGCGGTTGTCCGACAGAAACAGGCGGGTGGGGGTGCCCGGCGGCAGGTAGCCCTCGTCCGGCAGGCCCGCGCCTTCCAGCGTGAACATGCCGTGGCTGAAGCGGCTGGGCTGCGCGTAGAACAGGTTGCCCACCGCGTTCAGGCGCAGATACACCGGCTGGGTGTCGTACCCCCGGGCCGGCGAATTGACCAGCGAGGTGTTGCTGATGGCCACGGGCCGGCTGGGATCGTAGGCCACGTTGTTCGAAAACTCGATATCGGCGGTGGTCCCCGCCGCGCTGGGGTTTTCGCGGCTGATCTCTGGCAGGCGGCCCACGATCCGGTTCCAGAGGTTGTGGTGAAGAGACAGCCGGGTCAGGGGAAAGCCGCGCCTGGGGTCACTGTAATTGAGCAGCATGCCGCCGAACTCGGCGTGATCCCCCACTGTTTCGGCCAGCAGGGAGCGCTGCACCGTGATGTCGCTGGAAAAGGAAATCTGCACCGCCTCGTCCTGGGCGTTGCCCACCGATACATGGTCAATGATGCCCAGCCGCGCGCGGTGCAGCCGCAGGCCATCGTCGCCCACGCCCGCTGGCCGCAGCCGCAGGTGCCGCACGATGAAGTTGCGCGGTGTCACCCGGGGCAGCGGACAGCCGTCAGCCTCGCAGACCTCGTCGCCCTCGATGTTCAGGCCACGCAGCACCACGCCGCCCGGCGAGCTCTGGCCCGCCACCGTCACGTCGGGCTGCGAGAGCCGGGGCACCCCGGCGATCACGCCGCTGACCTTGAACAGCACCGTGCGGGGCCCGGTCTGGTCCAGCGCAGCCTGGAGTGAACCGGTCCCGGAAGCGTTCAGGGTGGTCACGTAAATGACGCGCCCACCCCGGCCCCCGCTGGCAGCGGCGCCAAAGCCTTCGGCGCCGGGAAATGCGGGTGGGGTCGCGGCGCGCGCCGCCCCGGCGCTCTGGGCCAGGACAGCGGGCGCAGATACGGCCGCCCCCCGTTCCGGGGCAGAGAGGGCAACCAGCAGGGCCACAAGCCCCAGGACAGGCGCAGTTCGGTGCATGGCAACTCCTGGAAAGAGGCGGGGCAGGAACAGGTCCAGGGTACGGCCCGGTTCCTTGCCGAACTCTGTCGGGCCGCTGCACAGACAGAAGGTAAACCCCGCCCCCCGGGCGCCCGTCAGTCTTCTTCTGGAAACTCCGCGTTGGAATACACGTTCTGCACGTCGTCCAGGTCTTCCAGGGCGTCAATCAGCATCAGCAGCTTCCTGGCGTCGTCGCCGCTCACGGCCACCGTGTTGCTGGGCAGCATGGCCACCTGGGCGCTTTCCACCGGGAAACCGGCGGCCACCAGGGCGTCTTGCACCGCGTACAGGTCGTTCGGGCCGGTGCTGATTTCCAGCCCGTCCTCGGATTCCTGGATGTCCTCGGCGCCGTGTTCAATGGCGGTTTCCTGGGCCTGCTCGCTGGTGTCTTTCAGCAGCAGCACGCCCTTTTTCTCGAACTGCCACGCCACGCTGCCGTTGGTGCCCAGCGAGCCGCCGCGCTTGTTGAACACCGCGCGGATATCGGCCACGGTGCGGTTCACGTTGTCGGTCAGGGTTTCAATGAAAATGGCGGTGCCGCCGGGGCCATAGCCCTCGTAGGTCACGTCCTTGTAGTCGGCCGCGCCGTCGCCCGCGCCCACGGCGCGCTTGATGGCGTTTTCAATGTTGTCCACCGGCACCGTGGCGCTTTTGGCCGCCGCAATGGCATTTTTCAGGCTGAGGTTCCCGGCCGGGTCACCGGTGCCGCCCGAGCGGACGGCGGCCTGAATGGCGCGGATGTGCTTGGAGTACATCGCGCTGCGTTTGCTGTCGTTGGCACCCTTCTTGCGCTTGATCTGAGACCACTTGCTGTGACCGGCCATGCTAGAGACACTCCTTACGCGAAAACTGCGCCCACACGAACAGGTTCTTCGGGGGCGCGTGCAGGAGGCAGTCTAGCGCAGAGCGGCCTGGGGGCGAAGGGCGCCGGCGGCGCTCAGCCGTCCTCGTCGGTGGGCTCCTGTGCAGGGTGGGCCGGCTGAAAGCGGGCCTGGTCCTCGGTGGGGGAGAGGTTGGCGCGCTCCTGTTCGGGGGGCCCGGTGTCCACGCCGCTGATCAGCACCTCGCTGCGGCCGGCGTCACGTGTCTCGTCGCCCCGCGCGGCCCCTTCTGGTGATGGTGTCATACCCCGCAGTCTACGGGCGCTGCGGGCGTTGCCGGGTCAGAGCGGCCTGAGCCTGGCCTTTAGATCCGCACCCCGCTCAGTCGCCCGCTGCCAGGCCCCCGATCAACCGAGCGGGCTGGGCCAGCGGCGAGGCCCTTAGATCCGGACCACGCTGCGGTCACCCATCACCAGTTGCAGCCCCGATTCGCTGGGGGCCGTCACCAGGGCGTGGCGGCCGATCAGCACGCGGCTCAGGGGGCGACTGGGGTGCAGAATGCGCGCGAATTCGTCCACCAGGGCGCCGTGCAGCCGGGCCGCGTCCACCCGGGCGTGCGCGCCGATGCTGACAAAGGGGCCCAGGGTGGCGCCGCGCACCAGGGCGTGCGGGCCAATCCACACGGGCCCGGTGATCACGCTGTCTTCCACCAGCGCGCCCGCCTCAATCACCACGTTGCCGCTCAGGACGCTGCGTTCGGCGCGGCCGTCCACGCGCGGGCGCTGCTGCGCCAGAAAGTGGGTGTTGGCGCTCAGCAGGTCGTCGGGGGTGCCCGCATCGGACCAGAAGCCGCTGAATTCCACGGCCCGCACGGTGCCGCCGGCCGCCATCAGGCGCGTCAGGGCCTGCGGAAACTCGATCTCGCCCCGGTCACTGGGGGCCAGGTCCGCCACATGGGCCAGCAGCGACGGCCGGAAGGCAAACACCCCGCACGCGGCCAGGTTGCTCTCGGGCTTGCGCGGCTTTTCCACCAGCCGCTGCAAGCGCCCGTGCTGCACCACCGCCACCCCGTAGGCCTGGGGATTGGGCACGGCCTTGACCCCTATGGCGGCCTCGGCGTCGCGCAGCGCCAGCAGCAGCGGGCTTAGGCTGTCTTCAAACAGGTTGTCACCCAGATACAGCAGTGTGGGCTCGTTTTCCAGAAAGGCGTGGGCGGCCAGCACCGCGTGGCCGGTGCCCAGGGCCTCGTTCTGGCGAATAAAGGTCAGGTGTCCGCTGTCCTGGGTGGCGTCGCGCAGGTCTGTTTCCGAGGACGGACTGGTGACGATGCCAATGTCCTGCACTCCGGCGTCCCGCAGGCTCTGCACGGCCCGGGCAATGATGGGCACCCCCGCCACCGGCACCGCATGTTTGGCGCGCGTGGCGCTGATGGGAAGAAGACGACTGCCGCGCCCAGCGGCGAGAATAAGCCCTTTCATGCAATCACAGGGGAGTATACGGGGCAGGCGCTGAGAACGATTGCGAAGTTGCCCACCTCACCCCTGTTTCCGGGACATGGTCTGGGCCCCCTACCGCTGCAGGGCGTCCTCCAGGGCCTCGGCAAAGGCGTCCTCGTCGTCCAGCCAGGGGTAATGGCCGGTGTCCAGCACCGTTACGTCGCCGCCGGTCAGGTCCGCCACCCACGCCACCTGCTCGGGGTAGCTGGTGCGGTCGTGGGCCCCGGCGATCACAAACACCGGGCGGCGAATCTCCTGCAAGAAGGGCGGGTATTCAAATTCCCACAGGCCCTGCGCCACCAGCGCGTCGCCCACCTCGCCGCCGCCCAGCAGCTGGCTCTCGGCGTCGGTGAATTCCAGGTGCATGCGGCTGGCGTGGTCCCGGAACTGCAGGGCGTTGAGCAGGTCGCGGGCGTTGAGCAGCGCAAAGGCCGCTTCCACCCGCGCGCCGCCCACCGCCGGGTACTGACCCTCGGGTGTCTGGGCGCGCAGGTCGGCGGCGGGGTCCTGCAGGGGTGTGCCCCGGCGCTCGCTGGCCTCGCGCAGCAGGGTCAGGGCCAGTTCGGGAAAATGCACCCAGGGGTTGACCACCACCACCCGCGCGGTCTGCAGCGGGTATCGCCGCGCGTACTCCAGGGCCACGAGCGCCCCGAAGCCGTGGCCCAGCGGCACCAGCTGCCGGGCCCCCAGAAACACGCGCAGGGCCTCCAGGTCGCCCACCAGCGTGTCCAGGTCCAGGGTGGCGTCGCCCTGGTCAGTGTCGGCCAGGGGCCCGGAGCGGCCACAGCCGCGCTGGTCCAGAAACACCGCCGGCTCTCGCAGCCGGTCTCCGAACAGGGCCTGAAAGGCGTAGCTGTTGTAACCGGGGCCGCCGTGCAGAAACACCAGTGTGGGCGCCTCGCCCGCCGGGTCGCCAGTTACCTCAAAGTGCAGCTCGGCCCCGTTCAGGCGCTCCAGAAACACGCGGCCGTGCGCTCCGTCCTCGGGGGAGAGCAGCGGCCATGCGCCGCCAGGGCCCTCCTGGCCGGGCCGCTCGCCGGGCAGGTTACTGGGCTGGTCGCCGCGCAAGGAGTCTTCGCTGGAAAGGTCGCCGGGGCCGCTCATGGGCGCCATTGTAGGCCGCGCTCTGGTGGGCGTGCCGGGGGCGCGCGCTAGGCTGGGGGCCATGAGGCGCGTGCCATGACCGGCCCACAGGTGCCGCTGGGCATCAGCTTTGTGCTGGAGGGCCTGGACGAACTGGGGTTCATGCAGGTGCTGCGCGACGTGCTGCGGGATCCTGCCTTTCGCCGCCCCCTGCAGGTGCAGGTTCAGGAACCGCGCGCCGGGGCCCCAGGCCGCCTGACGCTGGCCTTCGCCCCGCCGGACCGCACCCTGGCCGTGGCCGCCACCCAGCGCCTGAAAACGCTGCTGCTGCGCCACGGGGTGCAGGTAGACCGCGTGTGGGTGCCGGGCGAGACCCCACCACCTTCGGCATAGACTTTTCAGCTGTTAAGGGACCATAAACCGTGCCCGCGCCCCAATCGGGGCACGCGGCCCCTACCATGTCCCGGAAACAGGTGCACTGCGCATCCGCCGCCCTGAGCGGACGTCCGCCATTGTCCGCCGCCGGCCACGCAGCGGTCCGGCTCCCGCGTTCCCGAGGAGACCCAACAGCAGCTATGGAGCAACGCATCCTTCTGATCGAAGACAATCCGGATATCACCCGCGTCGTGCAGTACGAACTGGAACAGGCGGGGTACAAGGTGCTGGCCGCACCCGACGGCGTGACCGGGCTGACCAGCGCCCGCGAAAGCAGCCCTGACCTCGTGATTCTGGATCTGGGTCTGCCCGACTTTGACGGCGCCGAGATTGCCCGGCGGCTGCGCAAGACCAGCAGCGTGCCCATCATCATCCTGACCGCCATGGACGCGGTGGACCGCAAGGTCAACCTGCTGGAAGCCGGCGCCGACGACTACATGACCAAGCCCTTTCACCCCGAGGAACTTGTGGCGCGCGTCAAGGTGCAGTTGCGCCACCAGCAGCACGGCGAGGTGATTTCCATTGGACCGCTGGAGATTCACCCGCAAAAGCGCCTGTGCCACTACAACGGCCACGAGGTGCGCCTCTCGCCCAAGGAATTTGATCTGCTGACCTTCCTGGCCCGGCAGCCGGGGCGCGTGTATTCCCGCCAGGAAATCGAGCGCGAGGTCTGGAACGGCGAACTGCCCAGCAACTCGAATGTGGTGGACGTGCATATGGCCAACATGCGCGCCAAGCTGCGCGATCTGGACGGCTACGGCATCATCCGCACCGTGCGCGGGATCGGCTACGCCCTGAAAACGCCCTGAGTGAGGGGCCGCTGGGGCCGCGCTACATGAAGGCTGGGGGGGGATCTCCCCCAGCCTTTTTCGTGTTCTTCTTACAATCGCGCGGGCCCCAAGTCGGCAGACTGGGGGTCATTCCGGGGGAGTACGCCGCCCTGAGCTTCAGGGAGCGCGTGATCGTCAATCCGGTGACCAAAGGTCACCCGGTTGCGCGCACAAAAGGCCAGACCCGGCAGGAACGCGGCGCAGTCCGCGCCCCTGCCGGCGTTTTTCGTTGGCGGTGGCCCGGCTGGCCGCGTCCACTGGAGGCTCCCTGTGGAAGCGATGTTTACTGGTCTGTCGTCGGCGCTGTCGGTGCTCTGGATGGGCAAGCCGGCCTGGATGTGGCTGCTGTTCATGACCCTGGTCACCGCCCTGCTGGCCTTTGACCTGGGGGTGCTCAGCCGCCGGCGCGCGGCCAGGGCCAGTACCCAGGGCGAGGAAGCTCAGGTGATCGGCGTGAGCAGCAGCCTGAAGCTGAGTGCGTTCTACATTGCCATCGCGCTGGCGTTCGGCGCCTGGGTCTGGGTAACGCTGGGCGCCCAGAGCGGCATGGCCTACCTGACCGGCTTTGCCGTGGAAAAGGCCCTGGCGCTGGACAACGTGTTTGTAATCAGCGTGATTTTCGCCGCGCTGGCCATTCCCCGGCACCTGCAGCACCGCGTGCTGTTCTGGGGCATTCTGGGCGTGATTGTGCTGCGCGGCATCATGATCGGGCTGGGCGCGGCGCTGGTCACGCAGTTCGACTGGATCATGTGGGTGTTCGGCGCCTTTCTGCTGCTGACCGGCGTGAAGCTGCTGCTAACCAAGGGAGGTCACGATGAGGCCCCGGACCTGGAGCGGCATCCGGTGGTGCGCGCGCTGCGCCGCGTGATGCCCATCAGCCCCAAGCTGGACGGCCAGAAATTCCTGACCAAGCTGCCCGATGCCCTGGGCCGGGTGCGCACCCACGCCACCCCGCTGCTGCTGGCCCTGCTGCTGGTGGAATTTGCCGACCTCGTGTTCGCCGTGGATTCGATTCCGGCCATCTTCGCCATCACGCAGGACCCGTTTATCGTGTACACCAGCAACATCTTCGCCATTCTGGGCCTGCGCGCCCTGTACTTCGCCCTGGACGCCCTGATTCACCGCTTCAGCGCCCTCAAGCCTGCCCTGGCCCTGGTGCTGGTGTTTATTGGCGGCAAGATCTTCTACGGCCAGTTTTTCGGCAAGGTGGACCCGGCCATCAGCCTGACCGTGACGGTGGGCATCCTGGCGGGCGGCGTGCTGGTGAGCCTGTGGCGCACACGCGGCGGTGGCGGCAAGGGCGAGGTGCAGGCGGCAGATTAAAGGCGGCCTGTACCGGCCCACAGCCACAGTTGCCTGTCTTCTGGCCCTCTCCCTTCGTGGGAGAGGGCCTTGCGAGGCCAGGGGGGAGGGGTCCCCGCCCGGCAAGGGTACGGGGCCCCTCCCTGTTCTTCTGTGCTCTTCTGCTCTGTGCTCTTCTGCCGGGCATGATCCCCAACCGCACCCTGACCGGCATTCCTGGGTTTCAGGTGGGCCACTGGACCCACGCGCAGGCCAGAACGGGCTGCACCGTCATCCTGTGCCCGCCGGGCGGGGCGGTGGCCTCGGCGTCCTTTCTGGGGCCCAGTCCGGGGACGCGGGAAGGGGTGCTGCTCTCGCCTGAAAAGAAGGTGGAGCGCATTCACGCCCTGCTGCTGACCGGGGGCAGCGCATTTGGGCTGGCGGCGGCGACCGGGGTGGTGCGGGTGCTGGAAGAACGCGGCATTGGGCATGACACGCCCTGGGCGCGCGTGCCCATCGTGCCTGCCGCCGTCATTTATGACCTGGGGGTGGGGGACGCGCAGGTGCGCCCCGGCGAGCGCGAGGGCGAACAGGCCGCCCGCGCCGCCAGTGCCGGGCCAGTGATCCGGGGGCTGGTGGGGGCCGGTACGGGCGCCACGGCCGGCAAGTACCTGGGCACCGGGGCCGTGCCCGGCGGCCTGGGCAGCGTCCTCGTGGAGCGGCATGGGGTGCGCGTGGGCGCCCTGGCGGTGGTCAATCCCATTGGCGACGTGCTGGATGAACAGGGCGGAGTGCTGGCCGGCCCGGGGGTGGGCCCGGGCGCCGCCGCCTTTACCCCCGGCGACGCCGAGAACACCACCCTGGTGGCGCTCGTCACCGAACACGCCCTGACCAAGCCCGAATGCCGCCGCCTGGCCGACGCGGCGCAGGCCGCCCTGGCGCGGGTGATTCACCCCAGCCACACCTTCTGGGACGGGGACAGCGCCTTCGTGCTGAGCAGCGGCGCGCGCCCGCCCGCCGATCCGCTGCTGCTGGGAGCGCTGGTGCAGGAAGCCGTGTGCGCGGCGGTGCGCGACGCGGTCAGGGCGGCGCGGGGCGGGTAAAGGTCAGGCGGGCCCCGGCCAGCCCAAACCCCGCGCGGCGGATGTTGCGCTCGCTGGGGGCGTCCGGGGTCACGAACACGCTGGCAAAGTCGGCGCCTGCCTGGGCCGCCGCGTGCAGCCGCGCGCGCAGCAGGGCGGTCTGCACGCCCTGCCCGCGCCACTCGGGGCGGGTGGACATGCCAAACAGCGCCGCCACACCGCCGCTGAGGCTCAGGGCTGCGCTGCCGGCCGGCTGGCCCCGGCGCCGGGCCACAAACAGCCGCGTGCCTGGGGCCGCCGCCACCACCCTCATGGTGGGGCCGCTGCCCTCCCCGAAGCCCTGCGCCGACAGTTCGGCCCAGGCGGCTGGGTCAGCGGTTTCCTCCACCTCTTCGGCAGGTGCTGGCAGCCCCGTCAGGTCGTGCAGGTAGGTGTGCAGCAGGCCGCTCAGGTGGTAGCCCCGCGCCTCCAGACCCTCCAGCGCCCCGGCCGCCGCCCCCGAGAGCAGCTGCAGGGTGGGCGCGACTCCAAACCCGGCGCAGAAGTGTTCGAAGGCCGCCAGCTCCGCCGCGTCTGGTGCCCGGGTGCCGTCGTGCCACGCGGTGTTCAGGGGCAGCCCCGGCCCGGCGTAGGCAGCGTGTAGCGGGCCAAAGGTGGCCGCCCGGCCGTAACGGGTGTGGGCCTGGGCCTCGGCGCGGCTCAGGCGAAGCAGGGAGTCGGGGGGCAGGGGCATGGCGCGAGCATAGGCGCCCGGAACCCGGAAACTCATCTGCCACTTGGCCAAGCTTCAGGCGGTCTTAGGCCACCGCTGAGCTTGTGTGGCTTCTCCCGGTCTGGGGGTGGGGGCAGCCGCCACCATGGCTCCATGATCGCTTTTCACCCCCACCTGTTCGTGCGGATTGTCGAACTGGACGGCCCGCGCGCCCCCATGCCCCGGCCCCTGTCCAGCGGCTTTTGCGCCGCGCGTGCCTACCGCGTGCTGGGGGTGTACAACCCGTCCGAGTCCTCGGACGCCTATTTCATTCTGCCCAACGACCGCGACGAGATGTGGTTTATCTGCCAGCGCCACCTGCGGTTTGCGGGCCTGCACGACACGAGTGCCCACCACCTCGACCTGCCCATGGAGCACGCCAGCGCCGCCGACTGACTGGGGTCAGAGGCGAGCAGAGGAGCGGGGGGGGCGGCCGACTGGCCTGCCCCCCGCCGCCCTTCTCTAAAGCCTTCTTGACCTGCGCCGCGCCGAAGCGGGCAGTGTGGGCCCGGATACTTTCTGGCAGGTTCGTTCTCTCTGCCGAGGTGTCTATGGCTCAGTTTTCAGTCGTTCGTGGGGTGGCCCTGGCTCTGGGCGCCTTTTTGCTGTCGGGAAACGTCTTTCAACAGGGGCAAGGTGCCCTGCGGCCCACGGGGCTGGCCGACGGCGTGGGCCCGGTCGTTCGCCGCCGCTTCTGGGCCGAGGTGACCGGGGCCCAGCGTTCGCCCGAGGTCATCACCGCCGAAGTCCTGCAGCATCTGCCCGAATTCGCGCCGCGTCTGGCTGCGTGGTTCCGGGGGCTGGACGCCCCTCTGCCCGCCCAGGGGGGGCCGCCCACCGGGCCGGGCACCCGCCTGAAAATCCTGATGGGGCTGGTGCGCCGCGCCCGCGTGGTCGTCGAGGCCGTCTCGCCCCGCGCCTTTCGCATTCGCACGCTGCGCCTGCATGCCGATGCCGGCACCGTGCGCTTTCAGGTCTCGGAGCCCGGCGGCGGTGTCCTGCGGCTGGAGATTGAAGTCCTGATTCGCGCTGCCAGCTGGCCTGACCGCCTCAGCTACCTGCTGGCGGCCCACGCGCTGCAGCGCGTGAACTGGGAAACGGTGCTGTCGCGCGCCGTGGCCGTGAGTGCCGGGGCTCTGCGCGCACGCGGCCATGAAACGCGCGAGGCCGCATATGTCCCGCCGCCGGGCCGCTAGCCTGTGAGCCATGAGCCCGTCTTCCGCCCCGGCCCCGTCCCGCGCCTTTGTGTCCCTGATCGGAGCTGGACCGGGTGACCCGGGCCTGCTGACCCTGCGCGGTCAGCAGGCGCTGCAGGCGGCAGATGTGGTGCTGTTCGATTATCTGGCCAACCCGGAACTCCTGCGCCACTGCCCGCAGGCCGAGACCATCTATGTGGGCAAGAAGGGCTTTTCCGAGTACATCAGCCAGGCGCAGATCAACGCGCTGGTGGTGGCCAAGGCCCAGGAGGGCGGCGGCAAGCGCGTGGCCCGCCTCAAGGGCGGCGACGTCTTTGTGTTCGGGCGCGGCAGCGAGGAAGCCGAAGCCTGCGTGGGGGCCGGCGTGCCCTTTGAGGTGGTGCCCGGCGTGACCAGCGCCATTGCCGCCCCCGCCTACGCCGGTATTCCGGTGACCCACCGCGAGGTGGCGCGCTCGTTTGCGGTCCTGACCGGCAACACCAAAGAAGGCGGCGCCCACTACGAGCGCCTGTCCGGCGTGGATACCCTGGTGCTGCTGATGGGCGTGCGCAATCTCGATCAGATTGCCGCCGATCTGGTGGCAGCTGGCCGCGATCCCCAGACCCCGGCCGCCACCGTGCAGTGGGGCACCACGCCGCAGCAGCGCGTGGTCACTGGCACCCTGGCCACCATTGCCGGGGTGGTGCGGGAAGCGGGCCTGGAAGCCCCCGCCGTCACTGTGGTGGGCGAGGTGGTGCGCCTGCAGAGCACCCTGCGCTGGTTCGAGCCGGCGTCCGCTGTGGCGGACCCCCTGACCGGGAAGACAGTGGCCGTCACCCGCACCCGCGAAGGCGCCAGCGCCCTGTCGGGCGTGCTGCGTGCACGCGGCGCCCAGGTGCTGGAAGTGCCCCTGATCCGCTTTGCGTCTGCGCCCGATCTGTCGCCCGTGGCCGCCGCGCTGCACGATTTTGGCGGCTGGCTGCTGCTGAGCAGCAATCAGGCGGTGCGCGCCCTGTTTGCGTTCCTGGAAGACCGTGGCCTGGACGCCCGCGCCCTGGCCGGCCTGAAGCTGGCAGCGGTGGGGCCCAGCACCGCCCGCTCCCTGGCCGAACGGGGCCTGAAGGCCGACTTCGTGCCCTCCACGCCGGGCGCACGGCATCTGGCCGCCGAACTGCCGGCCCTGAGCGGCGAGCGCACGCTGCACCTGACCAGCCAGCTGGCCGAGGATGAGCTGGAACGCGGCCTTATGGCGCGCGGCATTCCCTACGCGCGCGCCGAGCTGTACCGCACCGAACCCGCCCCCCTGGACCCCGGTACCCTGGCGCGCCTGCGCCAGGCCGATGTGGTGACCCTGGCGTCGGGCAGCGCCGCCCGCCACCTCGCCACGCTGGCCGGTACTGACTTCCGCGTGGTCGCCATGGGCCCCCAGACCGCCGACGCCGCCCGCGCGGCAGGCTTTACCCACGTAACCGTGGCCCGCGAAGCCAGCCTGGAGGCACTGGCGGAGGCGGCGGAAAGAGTGGTGCGGGGGGAATAGGGAAGGAGGGCAGCGGGGGGCGGTGCGCGGGAGGGGGGCGGGGCTTGCCAGGCCCCTGGGCCACGTTAAGTAGCTCGCTGTTGATCTTTAGATCAACCGAGCGGAGCGAGTATCGAAAAAAGGACGTTGCACCGGGAGTGGAGACTTTGCGGTGCTCTCCTGCAAAGTCGTAACGTGAGGTGCAACGTCCTTAGGCAGTTTCACTGCCACCCTGTCCTCGCCACGCCCTCCTGGCCGCTTTCCCGACCGTTCGGTCGGGGACGGCTGCCCCGTGTCCGGCGCGCTATGCTGCGCCCCGTGAGTCTGCTTCCGGCCTTCCTGGACCTGCGTGGCGCGCGCGCCGTGATTGTGGGTGGGGGCCGCGTGGCCCTGCGCCGGGCGCAGACGCTGCTGCGTGCCGGACTGTCGGTCACCGTGGTGGCGCCGCAGGTGCAGGCGGAACTGTCGGCGCTGCCGGTGGCTGTGGTGGCGCGCGCCTATGCTCCGGGGGATCTGCGCGGCGCGGCGCTGGTGGTGGCCGCCACACCCGACGCCGGGGTGAATGCCCAGGTGGTGCAGGAGGCCCGCGCCCAGGGCAGCCTGGTCAACGACGCGGCCGACGCCGCGCGCGGTACCCTGCGTTTTGCCGCCGTGGCCGAGGAAGCCGGCGTGCAGGTGGCCGTGAGCAGTGGCCGCGAACTGCCCATGCTGGCCCAGGCTCTGGCCCAGCGCTGCGCGGCGTTGCTGCCCACCGAGGCGCAGCTGTGCGGCTGGACCGCGCAGCGCGAGGCGGCGCTGATCCTGCCCGAGCCTGAAAAACACACGGCCCTGAACACCCTGCGCGAGGACATCCGCCGCGCGCTGGGGGCCGCATGACGCTGGCCTGTCCCACGGCGCGGTCTCTGCTGACCGGCCTGCCTCAGCCTGAAGCGCTGGACCTGGTGGTGGTGGGCCTCAATCACCACACCGCCCCCGTGGAGGTGCGCGAGCGCGCCGCCGTGCGCGCCGGTGAAGAGGGCCCGCTGCTGGCGCACCTTGCGCAGCACGCCCAGGAAGTGATGCTGCTGGCCACCTGCAACCGCACCGAGGTGTATCTGGCGGGGCTGAGCGGCGATCCGCTGGCGGCCTTTGAAGGGGCCTGGGGACACGCGCTGGGGCGCCACCTGTACGTTCACCAGGGCGAGGCGGCCGTGACCCACCTGTACCGGGTGGCAGCGGGCCTGGACAGCCTCGTGATTGGCGAAACGCAGATTCAGGGCCAGGTGAAACGTGCGTGGCAGGATGCCCGCGCGCGGGGCCTGGCAGGCACGGTCCTGAACAAGGTGGCCCAGGGCGCCCTGGCGGCGGGCAAGCGCGTGCGCTTTGAAACCGGCATGAGCGACAAGGTGGTCAGCGTGTCCAGCGCCGCTGTGGAGCTGGCCCAGGCGGCGCTGGGGGGCCTATCGGGCCGCACGGCCCTGATTCTGGGCGCGGGTGAAACTGCCGAGCTGACCCTGACCCACCTGCGCGCCGCTGGCGTGGACGACGTGATCGTGGTGAACCGCACCGCCGAGCGCGCCCGCCTGCTGGCCGAGAAGCTGGGGGGCCGCGCCTGCGCCGCCGAGTACCTGCACGAGGTACTGCCCGAAGCCGACGTGCTGATCGCGTCCAGCGCCGCGCCGCATTACGTGCTGCATGGTGACGGCGTGCGCGCCGCCCTGCGCCAGCGCCCGGGCCGCGCCATGTTCCTGATTGACATCAGCGTGCCGCGCATCCTGGACCCGGATATTGCCGAGGTCCCTGGCGCCCACCTGCATAACCTTGACGACCTGACCGGCATCGTGGCGCGCAACCTGCAGAGCCGCCGCGCCGCGCTGCCCCACGCGGGCGCCATCGTGCGGGACGCCGCCGCCGAGCTGTACCGCTGGCACCTGACCCGCCAGGCCCGGCAGCGGGAACTGGCCCTGGCCAGCGATTGAGCACACGGAGGTGGGGAGAGCGGAGTCAGCGCCCGGCTCGCCCCACCTATCTGCCAGCGGCCCGGGCCTGGGCCGTCTTGGCCTGGTACATCCGCTGATCGGCCAGTTTCAGTACCTCGCAGATGGCGGGGCGCTCATGTCGCCACGCAATCCCGATGCTGGCGGTGACGCCATCCACAAACAGGGTAGGCAGCCGCTCGTGCGCCCAGGCCTCAAACGCCTCATTGGAACCGGGAAAATGCGTGACCAGCAGCAGGTACTCGTCGCCGCCCATGCGGTAGACCCGCCCCCAGGGCCCCGTCACCCGTGAAAGCCACAGGCCGTATCCCTTCAGCAGCGAGTCCCCCATGGCGTGGCCGTGCTGGTCGTTGATGGCTTTGAAGCCGTCCAGGTCAATAAAAACCACGGCGAACGGCGCCCCTTCCGCGTCCAGTTGCTGTAGGTCGGCGTCCAGGGCCATGCGGTTGGGCAGGCGGGTCAGAGGATCGGTGGTCGCGGCGGTGGCCATGGAGGACAGGCGGCCACTCAGACGCTCGATGCTCCGGCGCGCTTCCAGATACCGCAGCCGCAGGTCAATCACGGCCAGCAGCTCTGGGGGAAGGGGCGTGGGCGGCGCGGTGCTCAGCCAGTACTCCGCGTCCTCGGTCAGGGGCACCGGGGCTTCGTGCGGCTCGGCAGGGCGCTCGCCGGCGGAAGCCAGCACCAGGGTGCCCCCCTCGCCCCAGACCGCGACGCCCCGCAGCCCAGGCACGCCGCGCAGCACCTGCTCAGCGATGGCCTCGCACGTGGGGGCGCCGGCCACCTGAACGATCAGCGGGGGCGCCGACTGAAGTTGTGCCGGTGAAGGGAGTGAAGACGCCATATGCCACCCCAGGCATAGCACAGAACTTTGGCGCTGGACTGTTCGCTTTCACGTGCATGAAGCGAGGCAAAAGGCCCTGCCCGCCCGGTGATCCCACCTGCGCCTTGCGTGAACAGAGGCTGAGCATTTCAGAGCTGGCAAGAGGCAGATGGGGGGTACTGTGCCCCCCAGGATGGCGAAACATAACAAAAACCCCCCTGGAAAGGGGGGTGTCTCTGGCTCGGCAGGTTGGGGTCGAACCAACGACCGTCCGATTAACAGTCGGATGCTCTGCCACTGAGCTACTGCCGAATACCGGGCCATTTCTGGCGCGAGAGGGATAGTAGCACGCACCCTGCGGGCGTGCAAGCCCCGCAGCGCGCTCGCCTACGCCTGCGCGCCCCCCGGCATGATGGCGCCGGGCACCACACCCAGCCGGTCCAGCGCTGCCTGCCAGCGTTCACGGGCGGGCACCTCCCACAGCAATTCCGGGGAATCCTGTTCCACCCACACCCAGCTGCCTTCGCGCGCCTCCTCGGTCAGCTGCCCCGCCGACCAGCCGGCGTAGCCCAGCACCAGCATGTAGCGCTGCCTCTGGTCCATCACAGCGCGCAGCACGTCGAGGCTGCTGGACACGTTCAGGTTGGGCAGCAACCGGATCTCGCCTTCCAGTCCCACAGCCTGCGGGTACAGGCACCAGCCCAGCGTGGGGTCCACCGGGCCGCCCAGCCACGCGGGCGCCGCCTGCCCGGGGGCGTCGGGCAGGAGGTCGGACACTGTATGAGGCATGGGGGCATTCACGATCAGTCCCATGGCGCCCTTCTGATCATGTTCCAGCAGCAGGATAACGGTGCCCTCGAACACCCCACCGCGCAGGTGGGGGCTGGCCACAAGAAAGGTGATGAGGCTGCTCATGGGCTTACAGGATAGCGGGCAGGGCCCGGCTGCAATGGAAGCGGTGGCCCCAGGCTCAGTAAGTGAAGGTGCGGGTGATGGTGACCGTTTGCCCGGGGGCGCGGAACACGCGCTTGACCCAATTCCCTTTTGGGTCATAAGTGAACTCTACTGTGCTCCGCTGCCCACCCGCCAGGGCGTCTTCGCGCAGGATGTTGCCGGCTTGGTCCACGGTAAACTGTGCCTCAATCTCCGGCTGACCCCGTTCCACGAGTTGTCCTGAAGCGTCGCGCTCCACTGGGATATGAAATTTTGCCGCTTTGAGTTCGCCATTTGCGCTGTACTCGAAAACCGTGCGGGAGGTGTAGACCTCAGGATTGAAGGCCGGACGAAATGTGGTCATGTCCAGGGGGCCGTTGTACCACTGCGTTGCCGCGTCTATGAGGAGCAGCCTGCCTTGTGCATCAAATTTCGCAGTCAGGACGGCGCGGTATTCGTGTTCAATATTCACGGTCTCGATGACGACGCCTCGGCCATAGACGCAGCTCACGTTGAGAGGCCTGGGCACCATTAGTCCTTGGCGTAACAACATGCCAGAGTAACGAATCAGCCGCCCCTGGGCATCGAAGGTGGACGAAAACTTGAGAGGGATACCCCCGCCGCGCTGTGCCTTGAGGCGGGTCAGCCTGATTCGCTCATTGAGGGGTAAGCCAAAGGATTCGTCGTCTGGAAGGGCCAGCTGCCCTTCACTCCTGTTCCCCAGCTGCTTGAAGGCGATGAGTTGATCCAGGCGGGTGCGCTCGGGTGAGCGGCTGAGCTGAAGAATCTCTGCTAAGCGCTGCTGTTGAAAGCTGACTTGCAAGATGAGTTTCTCTGGAGCGCCACTCTGCTCTATGACCTGCTCCATCTGCCTGGGCGCCCCTTTCATAAAGCGGAAGAAGTCATCGGCCTCAGCCGGGGCATCAAAGCAGTACGCCGCCTGCGCCCCCGACACCAAGCCCAGCAGCCCCACCATCAACGCGCGCTTCATCACACGCACAGCATAGAGAAGTCCGGCCCCCCACGGCACGAAAAACCCCCGCCACCACGGGCGGGGGAGAGATCACTTCGGTTACGCGCGGGCGTCGGTGCGCCGGCCCTTGCGTTTGGGGGCCGCTTCGGGGGCCGGCATCGCCTGCCCGTCGCGCGGGGTTTCCAGGGCCTTCAGACCGCCCACCAGGGCCACGTCCAGCACCTGATCCACCGTCTCGCAGGGGTGGAAGCGCATAGAACTGCGCAGGTGCAGCGGGATGTCCCGCAGGTCGCCCTCGTTGGCCTTGGGCAGGACGATGTGCTTGATGCCGGCGCGGCGCGCACCCAGCACCTTCTCCTTCAGGCCGCCAATAGGCAGGTAACGGCCCGTGAGGGTCATCTCGCCGGTCATGGCCACGTCGTGGCGGGCGGGAATGCCCGCCAGGGCGCTGATCAGGCTGGTGACCATGGCGCCGCCTGCGCTGGGGCCTTCCTTGGGAATGGCCCCGGCGGGCACATGCACGTGAATCTCGGAGTCGTCAATACGCGCCTTGTCAATGTGGAAGCGTTCGGCGTTGGCCTTGATGTAGGTCAGAGCGGCGCGGGCCGACTCCTTCATCACGTCGCCCAGCTGGCCGGTCAGGACCAGACCCTTGCCGGGGCTGGTGCTGGTTTCCACGAACAGAATGTCGCCGCCCACCGGGGTGTAGAACATGCCGGTGCTGACACCCACCATGTCTTCCTTGCCCTCGGTTTCGGGGATGTGCCGGGCCTGCCCCAGGTAACGGTCCAGCTCCTTGTCGGTGACCTTGACGCGCTTGACCTCGCCCGTGGCAATGCGGCGGGCCACCTTGCGGGCCACCGTACCAATCTCGCGCTCCAGGTTGCGCACGCCCGCTTCACGGGTGTAGTGCGAGATCAGCTTTTCCAGCGCCGCGTCTGTGAACGCAATCTGGTTGGCCTTCAGCCCGTTGGCGATCAGCTGGCGGGGCAGCAGGTAACGCTTGGCAATTTCCAGCTTCTCCTGTTCGATATAGCTGGAGAAATCAATGACTTCCATGCGGTCCATCAGGGCCGGGGGAATCTGCTCGGGGTAGTTGGCCGTGGCGATGAACATGGCCTCGCTCAGATCGAACGGCACGCCCAGATAGTGGTCGGTGAAGTGCTGGTTCTGTGCGGGGTCCAGCACTTCCAGCAGCGCGGCACTGGGGTCACCCTGGTAGGAGCTGCCCAGCTTGTCCACCTCGTCCAGCAGGATCACCGGGTTCTTGGTGCCCGCGCTGCGGATGCCCTGAATCAGGCGGCCGGGCATGGCGCCAATGTAGGTGCGGCGGTGGCCACGAATGTCGCTTTCATCGCGCGCGCCGCCCAGGGCAATGCGCACGTACTTGCGGCCCAGGGCCTTGGCGATGCTCTGCGCAATGCTGGTCTTGCCCACCCCAGGAGGGCCGGTGAACACCAGGATGGAGCCCTTGTTCACGTCCTCGGCACTCAGTTCGCCGCGCTCGGCGCGCTCCTTGCGCAGCCGGCGGACGGCCAGGAATTCCAGCACGCGGTCCTTGACCTTTTCCAGGCCGTAGTGGTCATCGTCCAGAATCTGCGACGCCTGGGCCACGTCCAGCTGATCCTCGCTGCGGGTGTTCCACGGCAGCTCGGTCACCCAGGTCAGGTAGGTGCGGATGACGCTGGCCTCGGCGGCGTCGGGGTGCATGCGGGCCAGACGGTTCACTTCACGGTCCAGGTCCTTGCGCACCTCGGGCCTCAGCTCCAGGGCGTCCAGCTTGGCGCGGAAGGCTTCGGCTTCGTCGCCTTCCTCACCGTCGTCGCCGCCCTGCAACTCTTTCTGAATCACCTTCATCTGCTCGCGCAGGTAGTATTCGCGCTGGTTCTTGTCAATCTCTTCTTTCACCTGCGCGCGAATCTTGGCCTGCACGGCCTGCACTTCCTGCTCGGTGTCCAGCAGGGTCAGCAGCTTGCGAATGCGGGCGGTCAGGCTGGCCTGTTCCAGCAGCGCCTGCTTGTCTTCCAGCTTGAAATCCAGGTTAAAGGCAATGTGGTCGGCCATCTCGCCAATGTCGTCCTTGGCGTGGATGGTCTGCACGTTCTCGGCGCTGATCTTGCCGCCCTGGGCGATGGTGTCAAAGCGCTCGCGCAGTTCACGGCTCAGGGCCTGCAGTTCCACGGGGCTGTCGGCCTCGGCCTGCAGGGGCGCAATGTCGGCCGTCAGGTACTCGCCGCGCCGGTAGTTGCTGGCGCGCACCCGGGCCACGGCCGAGACCAGCATCTGCACGGTGCCGTCAGGGTTCTTGCGCACGCGCAGCACGTTGCAGGCGGTGCCCACGTCGTACAGGTCGCTGCCCTTGGGATCGTCCACATCCTTGTCGCGCTGCGACACGATGAGAATGACCTTCTCACCCTGCATGGCGGCCTCGATGGCACCAATGGACAGCGCCCGACTGGCGTCAATGTGCTGCACCATGGTGGGGTAAATCACGCTGCCGCGAACGGGGCAGACGGGAACATTCTGGGGAAGGATGGGCATGGTCGGAACTCCTTTCGCCCGCGTGGGTCGTCTTGAGGGTGGGTTCCTGAAAAGACCGAAACAGGAAACTTGAGTGCGAATATATCAAGTTTCCCGGATGGGGACAACCCCTGGCGCACCGGCACTGGGCCCGGTGAAACCCCGTCCTCCACGTCAAAAGCCTAGCGCGGGGCACCTGACATAACCCTCACGGGAAGCTGACGCCGCCTTCACCGAAACGTAGTCTGTCCGGAAAGGGGGTGTGTGACGACGGGCCCGGCCCACGGCCGCTGCTGTGCCACACTGCCGCCATGCCTGAAGTGCGTTTTCGCCTGACGCTGCCACCCGGTCCGCCCCCGGCCGGCACGCTGTTCCTGACCGGCGACTTCCGGGGCTGGAGCGCCGAGCCGGGCGACTTCGTCTTTGCCGGGGGCGAACTGCGGGCCGAGCTGCCCGAAGGCACCCTGAGCGGCGTGAAGGTGCGCGCCCTGGGCCCGGCCGGCACCCTGACCGAGGAGGGCGACGCCTGGGGCGGACGCGCGCCGGCCCATCCGCTGGTGGTGCGCGGCACCAGCGTGGTGGAACTGACGGTGGCTGGCTGGCAGGATGAGCGCGCGGGGCAGGGGCGGCCCCCCCGCAGCGCGCCCCCGCGCGAAGAGGTCACGCTGATTGCGCCCTGGGGGCCCCAGAGCGTGCGCCTGTGGTGGCCGGCCGGGCACGACGGTCCGTTGCCGCTGCTGATCCTGCACGACGGCCAGAACGTGTTCGACGAGGGCCCCACGTTTGCCGGCCAGAGCTGGGACGCGGCCGGAGCGGCCCAGGCGCTGGCCGACGCCGGGCGGCCCTGCCGGATCGCCGCCCTGCCCGTGAACCACGAGCGCAGCCGCCGTTACGTGCCCTTTGGGTTCGAGTTGAACGGCTTTGAGTCAGGGGCGGATGCCTACGCGGACTGGCTGCGCGGCACGCTGCTGCCCTCTCTGGGCCGCCGGTTTGGAGCCGTGCCCCCGGCCCAGGTGGCGCTGGCGGGTTCCTCGTTTGGTGGCCTGATCACCGCGTACTGCGGGCTGCGCGACCCGGGCACCTACGGCACGCTGGGGGTGTTCAGCCCGGCGGTATGGCCCGCCGACTTCGAGTTCCTGCGCTGGTGGCAGGGGCGCCGCGACCCCCTGGCGCGCGTGTGGGTGGACATGGGCGACCATGAGGGCGGCAGTCTGACCGGGGCCCAGGAGGTGACCGAACTGGCCCGCAACATGGCCGCACACCTGCGCCCACACGTGCAGGAGGTTCACTTCACGGTAGGGAAGGGCCACTGGCACGATGAGGCGGCGTGGCGGGCCCGGCTGCCCGGTTTTCTGCGCTGGTGGCTGGGCGGGCTTACCCCCCCGACCCCTTGAAGGCCCGCAACAGCTCGCCGCGTTCGGCCAGCGCCCGCTGAAACAGCGCCTGCTGAAAGGCGCGGGCGTCGTTCAGGCCGCGGGCATCGGTCTGGTGGGGCCGCTCGGGCTTGGTGACCGGGCTCAGGCCCCCGAAGCGCCGGGCGCGGAACATGCCCGGATGCTCTTCAAAGACAGCCGTGACGCCATCCGGCAGGCGGGCCAGGTGGGCTGCGAACACGCCCTCCTGGGCCAGTTCCACATGAGTGGCCGCCGCGCCCAGTTCGGTCAGCAGACGGTCAATCAGGGTGAACACAGCCGCCGCGTAGGCGTCTACCTCGGCGCGGGTGGGCAGCGCGCCCCGGTGAATCACCCGGTTCCGGAAATCGGTGCCCAGGCCGGCCGGGGTCAGAAAGTCTGGCTCGCGGCCCTGGCGCAGCAGGTAGGCCAGGGCAAACATGCCCAGCTGCCGCTCGGACTGGCTGGCCACATGCCGCCACGTGCCGTCCAGGGCGCCCAGGGCGGCGCTGAAGTCCTGCTCGGTCCCGGCCGCCCGCTCCAGGGCAAAAGCGCGCACGTAGAACTCGAAAAAGCGTTCCAGGGCCGCCGCAAAGCTGGCCACCGCCTCCCGGGCGTAGCCGTCCATCAGGGCGCGGGTGCCCAGGTCAAACAGCACCTCAAAGCGTTGCTTGCGCAAAAACACGCAGGACCGCGCGCGGCACTGGGCGCAGGTCACGTCATGCACCCCACTGTCGGTAAAGGCCACGCGGTTTTCAAAGCCGCAGGCCGGGCAGGGGGTGGGGAAGTCCATGGGGGGAAGTCTAAGCGTCCAGGGTCGAAGGGAGGTTGGGCAGAGCGTTATGAGCTCCCCAAGAGGAGACACCCTGCCCAGACCCTTCGACCCTTTGACAGGCGCTGCAGGCACCTTACGGCAGCGCTGTGCCCCTGGGCGCCACCACATACGCCAGCCCGCCGCTGTGGGTCAGCCACAGCTTCTCGAAGGCGGCGCGGGGGTAGGTGCGGCGCACGGCCGCGTCGGAGGGGGCGGCGGGGTCGTTCAGGACCGGGTTGCCCTGGGCGTCAAAGCCCACCAGGACCATCAGGTGGCCGCTGCTGGTGGGCAGGGCGGCCCCAGGCAGTTCACCGGCCTTCCAGCCCAGGCTGACGGCCAGCGGCACCCCAGCAGTGATAAAGCGCTCGGCCTGGGCCAGACTGGGCAGACGGGTCACAAAGGCGCGCAGGCCGTGGGTGGCGGCGTAGGCGGTATTGAAGGGCCAGTTGCCGGTGCCGTCATAGGTGCGGTCAAAAGTGGCCCGGGCGGCGTCGGGCACACTCACATTCACGCCGTAGTGGGCCAGGATCATGCTCACGCTGGTGGGGCTGCACCAGACCTCGCCGCCGTTCGGGTACAGCATCTGCGAGCGCGCGGGCACATTCAGCACCCGGCCCCAGGCCGAGCGCTGGCCCGGGGTGCCCAGACCCGCCGCCTGCCGCGCCCGGTCGGAGGTGGCAAAGGCCAGCAGGGTGACGCCCGTGCCCGCGCCGCGCAGGGTCACGCGGTACTGGTAGGCGCTGGCCTTGGCCGTCAGGCGCAGGGTGTCGGTCAGCACCTGCCCGCTGGCGTCCTTCTGGCCGTCCAGGCTGGCGCGGCCCTCGGCGCGGCTCCAGGTGCCGAAGCTGAAATACCGCGTCCAGCGTCCGGCCTGCTGCGCGCGCAGCTCCACGCTCACGCTGCCGCGCCCCGGGGTCAGGGCGTTCCACGACGGCACCAGTTCGTCAAAGGCGGGAGCCGCAATGACCGCCGAGGTCCAGGTGCCGCTGCTGGCCCCAGGCACCAGGCTCAGGCCGGCCGGGCCCGCCACCACGCCCCGGCCCTCACCCCCGGCCCAGTCAGCGGCGCGCTCATGAATCAGGGTGGTGGACGCAGGGTAGGTCATGGTCAGGGCCTCCGAGGAACCGGACGCGAGGCCCGCTGCCAGCAACAGAACGCGGAATGCATGCATGTGGTGCGCGCATGATGCCGTGTCGCAGGCGCCGGGGGATGAGGAGGGCCCGGTGAGGGTGGAGAAGGGAAGCCCGCGCGCCCCTCAGCCTGCCCCCTGCAGAAACAGCAGCGCCTCGGGCAGCGCCTCGCGCCACGTAACCCAGTTGTGGCCGCTGGGGTACTCGCGGTACTGATGGGGCAGCCCCAGATCGGCCAGCAGGCCCGCCATGCGCCGGTTGGGCCCAGTCAGCCATTCCAGAATGCCCGTGTCCAGGCTGACGGTGAGGTGGGTGGGCGGGGTCTCGCGCAGCCGCTCCAGCAGCCATTCCCCGGCGCCCACCGTGTCAATGATGCCGTCGCGCGTGGCGCCGGGCCGGGCAATAAAGGCGCCGCTGTGGCTGGCCACCCGCGAGAACAGTTCCGGGTGCCCTGCGCCCAGAAAAAGGCTGGTCAGGCCGCCCAGGCTGGCGCCCCACAGCCCGCGCACCGATGGAGTGACCAGTTCGCCTTCCACCCGGGGCATCACCTCGGTGGTCAGAAAGTCCAGGTACCGGGGGTTGAGGTAATACTCGGCGTTGCGGTCGCCGGGCTCTGCGAACACGAAAGCGGCAGGCGGCATCAGGCCCCCTTCCACCGCGCGGTCCATCAGGTCGCCCAGCTTGCCGGTGCGGTAAAAGGCCACGCCGTCCTGCACGTAGTACAGCGGCAGCGCGGTGCCCGGCTGGTGCCCATGCGGGGTGTAGACCACCGCGCGCCTTGTGCCGGGGAACACCCCCCCTTCCCAGGTGAGGCGGTGGGCGGTGCCGCGCAGGTGCGCCTCGGGCGCCAGCCACAGCGGATGCCGGGCGTAGGCGCCCACCACGGCGGCGCGGGGGTAGGGCCACCAGGGATTGAGGGATTTCTGCGGGTTGTCGGGGTCGGCAAAGGGCTCGCCCGCCGCGTCCACCCAGGCGTATTCCACCCAGGCCCCGCGCGGCAGCCGCAGCGTGATGGGCTGGCCGCCCACCACCGGCAGCGGCGCGCGCTTGCGCCAGTCCGTCATATCGCCAATCAGCCCGGCCGCGCCTGCCGGTGGTGTAAACGTCACGTTCTGTCCCTGCACCGAAACCGCCATGAGGGGGATTCTAGGCGTGCGGCCGTTACCCGCGCAGAAAGGCGTCCGCCCGGCGCGCCGCTTCCTGGGCCTGCACGCGGTCTGGGCCGTCGGGCCAGCGGGTCAGGGCCACGGCCCGTTCGTAGGCGCGCAGGGCGGCGCGTCCCCGCTGCACTATTCCCTCCCCGCTTACGCCCGTCAGGCACGCGTAGCACTCGCGCCACACCGGGTCTGTCCAGGCCCCGCGCGCCGCGCTCAGGTAGCGGTTCTCGGTGGGGATCAGGGTGCCTGTGCCCAGCAGGGCGGCGTTCCCCAGGGCAAAGGTGAGGCCCACCAGAGCGAAGGCCAGCTTGTCCACATCCCCGGCCTGGAGGCCCCCCATCACCTTGTGCAGTTCCTCGGTGCTGCCGGCCAGCAGGGCAGCGGCCCGCGCGTGGGCCTGCGGTTCCACCTCCACCCAGACAAAAGCGCGGGCCCGTTCCTGCAGCGCGGCAAACACGCCCGCCGGGTCATGCAGGGCCTGGCCTGAGCGCAGGGAGCCCAGATTCCACAGCGCGGTTTCGGGGTCGGTGAAGGCCCGCTCACGGTGGCTCGGCGTTGACCGCTCCACGCTGACCAGCAGGCCCGCACGGTAGGCCACGGTGTTGCGCACAAAAACATCGGCTTCCACCAGCACCGAGATGTCCAGGTCGCTCCATGCGTCGGCCTCGCCACGGGCGTAACTGCCGGTCAGAAACACCGCCAGCACGCCGGATTCCCTCTTCAATTCAGCCAGCACCATGTCAAGCACAGAGGGGTAGGACATGCCCCCAGTGTGGCGCGGGGCGTCTCCGCACACCTCTGTCAAATGGTCTATAGGCGGCGTCAGACTGGGGGGCGCCCCCCAGCAGGAAGCGCCCCCAGTCCTGCTCTGCTTATTCCCGCGCTTCGGGGGTGCTGACGCCCTGCGCCTGGCCGTAGCCCCGGTACTGCTCGCGCAGTTCGCGTTTCAGGAATTTGCCGGTGGCGCCAATGGGAATGTTCGTGGCCGTCACCGTGGCGTCGGGCAGCCACCAGCGGGCAAACTTCGGGGCCAGGAAGTCGCGGATGTCCTCGTGCGAAACGCTCTGGCCCTCGCGGGGCACCACCACGGCCAGCGGGCGCTCGTCCCACTTGGGGTCGTCCATGGCGATCACCGCGCACTGCGCCACCGCCGGGTGCGCCATGATCGCGTTTTCCAGGTCCACAGAGCTGATCCACTCGCCGCCGCTCTTGATCAGGTCCTTGGCACGGTCCTGAATGTGCATATAGCCGCGCTCGTCCAGGGTGGCAATGTCGCCCGTGTCGAACCACCCCTGGCCGTCCAGCGGGAAGAAGTTGTCCTGGCCCTCGCCCTTGAAGTAGCTGCTGGCCACCCAGGGCCCCCGGATGATCAGGCGGCCCATGGTCTTGCCGTCGTGCGGCAGCTTCTGGCCGTCGTCGTCAATCAGGCCCAGCTCGATCAGGGGCACGGCGCGGCCCTGCTTGGCGCGCAGGCCAAAGCCCTCGTCGCTCTGGGCCGCCACGCCCACGGGCACACCGCTGGCGGTGCCCAGCGGATGGGTTTCGGTCATGCCCCAGGCCTGCAGCATGGTCAGGCCGTGGCGCTCAAAGGCGCGGATCATGGCCTCGGGGGCCGCGCTGCCGCCCACCACCAGCCGCTCCAGGCCGCTCAGGGCGTAGGGCTCGCCCGCCCCCGCCGCGCGGTCCAGTTCGCCCAGCAGGCCCATCCAGATGGTGGGCACGCCCGCCGTGATGGTCACCGCTTCGTCCTGCAGCAGCCGGGCCACCGTGCGCCCGTCGCTGAACACCCCGGCGTACACCTGCTTGGCGCCGTACATGGCGCAGGTGTAGGGCAGGCCCCAGGCGTTCACGTGGAACATGGGCACAATGGGCAGCACCGTGTCCTGCTCGCCCACGTTCAGGGCGTCCTTGGGCGCGCTGACGATGGAATGCAGCAGGGTGGAGCGGTGGGTGTACACCACGCCCTTGGGGTTGCCGGTGGTGCCGCTGGTGTAGCACATGGCGGCCGGGTCGCGCTCATCCAGCTCCGGGTACTGCGCCAGAGCCCCGCTGCCCATCACGAAGGTGTCGTAGTCCTGCACGCCGGGCAGGGGAATGGGCTGCGGCGTGGGCCCCAGCACGAAGATGTGTTCCAGGGTGGGGCACGCCGCCTTGATGGCGGGAATCATGGCGGCAAACACATTTTCAATCAGCAGCACGCGGTCTTCGGCGTGGTTGATGATCCAGGCGATCTGCTCGGGGTGCAGGCGGATGTTCACCGTGTGCAGCACCAGCCCGGCGCTGGGCACGCCCAGATAGGCTTCCAGGTGCCGGAACGAGTTCACGGCCAGCGTCGCCACGCGGTCGCCCTTCTGCAGGCCCAGGCCCAGCAGGCCGCCGGCCAGTCGCCGGGCGCGCTCGGCCACCTGCCCGTAGGTGGTGCGGTGGGTGTGGGGCAGCGGGTTGCCGGCCTCGTCGCGGCCCGCCACCAGCAGGCTCACGACCTCGCGGCCCGCGTACTGGGTGCGAATGCGCTCCAGAATGGTGGGCACGGTCAGCTGAACGTCCATCATGGTGCCTTGCATAGGGTCTCCTTGGACACGCGGGCCGCCTGAAGGCCCCTGGTCACGGCGACCAGGGCGCAGCCCGCTGGGGGTGAATGCGGGGAGTATAAGGAAATCTTCAGCGCCGCGATTCGGCCGGGGGCTGGGCCTGCGCGCCGTCCCGGCGTGGGCGGGGGCCGGCGGGCACCAGTACCCCGGCGCTGCCTGGGTCATCCCCATCTCTGGGCGAAGCGGGGCTGGGCAGGGCCGGGCGCCCCAGCAGGCGGCGCCACCACGTCTGAAGCCGGGTCAGCATGGGTCAGTGTGCCGGGCGGGCGGGGGGCAGATCAAGCTGTCCGGTGTGCGGCGATTTACACTGCGGGGCAATGATCAGGACCGTGCGTGTGGTGACCCTGGCCCTGCTGGGCAGCCTGGGCCTGAGCGGCTGCGCCGACCTGGGCTATCTGGTGCAGGCAGCCGGGGGGCAGCTGGATCTGCTGCGCCGCGCCCGCCCGCTGGACCAGGCCCGGCAGGACCCGGCCCTGAGCCCGGAAACCCGGCGCAAGCTGAATCTGGCCGCGCAGGTGCGCGCCTTTGCCGTGGCGCCGCCCGCCCAGGGGGGCCTGGGCCTGCCGGATCACGGCAGCTTCCGCGACTACGTGGATGTGGGGCGCCCCTACGTGGTCTGGAACGTCTTTTCGGCGCCCGAGTTCAGCGTGGCGCTGGACACCGCCTGTTTCCCGGTGGCCGGCTGCGTGGCCTACCGGGGCTACTTCAACGAGGCGCAGGCCCAGGCCGACGCCGAGGGGCGCCGCGCGGCCGGACGCGACGTGATTGTGGGGGGCGTGAGCGCCTATTCCACCCTGGGTTACCTGAAAGACCCGCTGCTCTCCACCATGCTGCTCTACCCGGACGCCACCCTGATTCGCACGATCATCCACGAACTGTCGCACCCCAGCGTGTACGTGCCCGGCGACACCGTGTTCAACGAGTCGTATGCCACGGCGGTAGAAGAGGAGGGCATGCGGCGCTATCTGGCGGCCCACGGCACCCCGGACCTGCGCGCCGCCGACGGGCTGGCCCAGGAGCGGCAGGCGGCGTTTCAGGCCCTGCTGCTGGACAGCCGGCAGGCCCTTGAAGCCCTGTATGCCCAGGGCGGCCTGAGCGACGACGAGCGCCGGGCGCGCAAGGCCGAGGTGCTGCAGGCGGCGCAGAACCGGTATGCGGCCCTCAGGGCGTCGTGGGGCGGCTACGCGGGCTACGACACCTTCTTTGCCCAGGGTCTCAACAACGCCGCGCTGGGGGCGGTGGCGGCCTACGCTGCCCTGGTCCCCGAGTTCCAGGCGTTGCTGGCCCGGGTGGGCGGCGACCTGGGCACCTTCATCACAGCTGCGCGGGCCTGCGGCGCCCGCCCCCAGCCCGAGCGCGCCGCCTGCCTGCGCGGCGGCTGACCGGGCAGGCCGCCGGCGTCCCATGAGGTCCGTGAGAACTTCCTTGACCTTCGCTTGGCTTTGTGCGGCCGGGTGGAGTCAGCCGCAGCCCATCTGGTAGCGTTTCCAGCAGTGCGCGTGGCGGAAGGCCGCCCAGGCGCAGCGCCACTCATCTTTCTGTGCCACTGGCCCCGGGCCTCTGGCGCCTTTCAAGGAGTTCCTGTCCCATGACCACCCTCACTGCTCCCCCCACCCCTGTGCCCATGCGCCCCGGTCGTCCCTTTCCCCTGGGGGCCACCTGGGACGGCAAGGGCACCAACTTCGCGCTGTATTCCGAGAACGCCAGCGGCATCGAGCTGTGCCTGTTCGATGAGCGGGGCCAGGAAACCCGCGTGCCCATCCGCGAACAGACGGCCTTTGTGTGGCACGCCTACCTGCCCGGCGTGGGCCCGGGGCAGCGCTACGGCTACCGGGTCCACGGCGACTACGCCCCGGAAAGGGGCCTGCGCTTTAACCCCAACGTGGTGCTGCTGGACCCCTACGCCCGCGCACTGGACGGCACCGAGCAGTTTGACCGCGGCGTGTTTGGCTACGTGCTGGGCGAGGACGATTCGGTGATGCAGGAGCAGGAGCAGCGCGGCGCCCCCCTGGCCATCGTGACCAACCCCAAATCCTTTGACTGGCAGGGCGACGAGCGCCCCAATGTGCCCTTTCACCAGTCGGTGATTTACGAGGCGCACGTCAAGGGCCTCACCATGACCCACCCCGGCGTGCCCGAGGAACTGCGCGGCACCTACGCGGGCGTGGCCACCGGGCCCATCCTGACCTACCTGAAAGAACTGGGCATCACGGCGATTGAGTTCATGCCGCTGCACCAGCACGTGGACGACCCCTTCTTGCTGGACAAGGGCCTGACCAACTACTGGGGCTATTCCACCCTGGCCTTTTTTGCCCCCGACGTGCGCTATTCCGCCGAGGCGAAGAAGGGCAACCCGGCCGGCGCCGTGGACGAGTTCAAGGCGATGGTGCGCGCCCTGCACGCGGCGGGCATTGAAGTCATTCTGGACGTGGTGTACAACCACACCGCCGAGGGCAACCACCTGGGGCCCACGCTGTCGTTCAAGGGCATTGACAACCCCACCTACTACCGGCTGGTGGCCGATGATCCCCGCTTTTACTTCGATTACACCGGCACCGGCAACAGCCTGAATGTGCGCCATCCGCAGACGCTGCAGCTGATCATGGACAGCCTGCGCTACTGGGTGAGCGATATGCACGTGGACGGCTTCCGCTTCGATCTGGCCTCCACGCTGGCGCGCGGCCTGCACGAGGTGGACCAGCTCTCGGGGTTCTTTACCATCATTCACCAGGACCCGGTCATTTCGCAGGTGAAGCTGATTGCCGAGCCCTGGGACGTGGGCGAGGGCGGCTATCAGGTGGGCAATTTCCCGGTGAACTGGGCCGAGTGGAACGGCATCTACCGCGACGACATGCGCGCTTTCTGGAAGGGGGACGGCGGGCTGGCCAGCGAAATCGGCTACCGCCTGACCGGCAGCAGCGACCTGTACCAGAACGACGGGCGCAAGCCCTACGCCTCTATCAACTTTGTCACGGCCCACGACGGCTTTACCCTGCGAGACACCGTCACCTACGAGCACAAGCACAACGAGGCCAACGGCGAGGGCAACAATGACGGCCACAACCACAACCTCACCTGGAACTGTGGTGTGGAAGGCGAAACCGACGACCCCGAGGTGAACGCCCTGCGCGCGCGCCAGCAGCGCAACTTCCTGGCCACGCTGCTGCTGGGGCAGGGTACGCCCATGCTGCTGGGCGGCGACGAGTTCGGGCGTACCCAGGGCGGCAACAACAATGCCTACTGCCAGGACAACGAGATCAGCTGGTACAACTGGGGGCAACTGGATGAGGAGCTGCTGGCTTTTACCAGGAAGGTGATCGCGCTGCGCAAGGCGCACCCGTCGCTGCACCGCCGCAAGTTCTTTTCGGGGCGCAACATTCGCGGCGAGGACATCCGCGACATCGTGTGGCTGCGCTTTGACGGCCAGGAAATGACCGATGAGGATTGGAGCAACGCCCACACCCAGAGCATGGGCATGTTCCTGGACGGCGGCGGCCTGGACGACACCGACGAGCGCGGCCGGCCCCTGGTAGACGACCACCTGCTGCTGCTGCTCAACGCCTCCCATGTGGACCTGCCCTTCCGCCTGCCGGACCTGGGGGCCTGCGAGCGCTGGGAGCTGCTGCTGGACACCAGTGACGACCATGCCCAGGCGCGGGAAGCGGCCGGCAGCGAGACGAATCTGGCTGCGCGCAGCGTCAAGCTCTACCGCTGCGCGCAGGAGCAGGAAGGCTGAGGGAGCCCCCCATGCTGGCTGTGGGTAGACCTGGAAAGCGGCAGAGACAGGGCCCGTGTGCCCCCCTGCAGGGGACCCGCAGGGGGTGGCCGGGCCCGGCTTGCCGCTGCTGAGCACGGGACCATGCTCCTGCCGGGGTTGCGGCCTGACCGGAGCTGCCCACCGCGACACCTGGCCCTGATCTGGCCTCTGTGGTCGGTGCGCCCTCCTGGGCCATGCTGAGCATCGGTTCTCTGGTATGGGGGGTGACGGACCCTGCCAAGGGCCATCACGTTCTGAACGGCGGCGCTGGACTACCGGCCGCAGGACGCACAGGACGGGGACTGTGCCGTGCTGGTTGGTGCCCGGGGAAGGTCACGGCGCACACCTGGCCCTGAGGGTGGTCACGTCTGACCAGCCGAGGCGCCACTATCCGGACCTGTACGCCACCGATCAGACCACCGAAGTGGAGCGGCGGCTGGCCCTGGGCGCGCAGCGGGCAGAGTGGCACTCCAGCCAGGAGGCCGATTTCGTGGTGCTGCGTGACCCGGACGGGAACCCCTTCTGCATGGCGCAGAAATCGTGGGAACGCGGTTCCTGGTCGCAGAGATGCCCAACGGGTGATGGCCAGCTCCAACCACCCCTCTGCCAGCTCCCTTCCTGGTTTCTGCCGCACTATCCTGCCGGGCATGGATATTGCAGAGCGTTACATTCGGTTGGCCCACGCCCTGGACGTGCATGCCGAGGGCTTCATTGACGGCTATGGCGGGCCCGCCGAATGGGCGGTGCGGGAGCGGCGCGAGCCCGCAGCCCTGCGCGATGAGGCCGCCGAGCTGCTGCAGGCCGTGGCCGCCGAGCCCGACGAGGTGCGGCGCACGTGGCTGCAGGCCCAGGTGCGCGCTCTGCACACCCTGGCCCGGCTGCTGAGCGGCGAGGCCATCAGTTACGCCGACGAGGTGCGCGGCCTGTACGACATTGAGCCGCGCCGGGCTGAGGAAGCCGATCTGCGCGCGGCGCTGTCGCAACTGGACCAGGCCCTGCCGGGGTCGGGGCCCCTGCTGGACCGCGAGGAAGCCCTGCGCGCCCGCGTGGCGGTGCCGAGAGGCGACATTCTGCGGGTCTCGGCACCCATTCTGGCCGAGCTGCGCGCGCGGGTGGCGGCGCGCTACGGCCTGCCCCAGGGCGAGGATTTCAGCATTGGCCTCGTGCAGGACAGGCCTTGGAGCGGCTACAACTGGCCGCTGGGCAACCTGAGAAGCCGCATTGACATCAACACCGACCTGCCGGTGCTGCTGCCCGCTCTACCGGACCTGCTGGCGCACGAGGGCTACCCCGGCCACCACACCGAGCACGCCACCAAGGAAGCGCTGCTGGCACGGGAAAAAGGCTGGCACGAACACCATATCCAGCTGATCAACGCGCCCGAATGCGTGGTGTCAGAGGGCATTGCGGTGAACGCCCTGCGCGCGGTCATGTCCCGCGAGGAGGTGGAAGCGTGGCTGACCGGCGAGCTGGCGGCGCTGGCCGGGCTGGACCCCGATGACGTGCGCGCCTTTCTGGCCGCGTCGCACGCGCGCGAGGGCCTGCGTGGCGTGAGCGGTGAAGCGGCCATGCGCCTGCACGCTGACGGCCAGAGCGAGGCCGAGGTGCTGGACTTTCTGCAGGCCTTTACCCCGGCCAGCGAGGCCCGCGCCCGCCAGAGCCTGCGCTTTCTCTCGCAGCCCACCTTCCGGGCGTACATCTTCACGTACTCGGTGGGCGGGGAACTGGTGCGCGCCGTGCTGGACGCGGGTGGGCCAGAGGCCTACGGGCGGCTGCTTCGCCAACCCCTGACGCCGGGTGCGCTGCGGGCGCCCGGCGCGGTGGCGGGGGGCTAGACTCTTTTCCACATGCCGCTGGACACCGGTTCACAGCTTGCGGGGCGCTACAACCTGCTGACCCTGCTGGGCGAGGGCGGCAGCGCCCGCGTGTTCCGGGCCCACGACACCCTGCTCTCGCGGGACGTGGCCCTGAAGGTGCAGCACGCGCATGTGCCGCCTTCAGACCGCGAGCGCTTCCTGCGCGAGGTGCGCACCCTGGCCCGCCTGACCCACCCCGGGGTGGTGCCGGTGCTGGACCTGGGCACCGACCCGGAGGGCGGGCGGCCCTTTTTCACCATGCCGCTGATGACCGGCGGCCCGGTGACCGCCCTGGGCCCCCTGGAAGACGCCCCCTCGCCCCTGGCCCGCTTTCTCACGGCGGCGGCCTTCAGTGCGCGCGCCCTGCACTTTATCCACGAGCAGGGCATCACCCACCGCGACCTCACGCCCGGCAATGTTCTGCTGGACGAGGCGGGGCTGCCGCGCATCATGGATTTTGGGCTGGTGGCGCTCAGCGAACAGACCCGGCACCTCACGCGCAGCGGCGTGACCCTGGGAACCCCGGCCTACATGGCCCCCGAGCAGGCGCGCGGGGTGGGCGTGGGCCCTCACAGCGACCTGTACGCCCTGGGCGCGGTGCTGTACCGGGTGGCGTGCGGCAGCCCGCCGTTCATGGGCGACAGCGACCAGAGCGTGCTGTACCAGCATGTCTACGAGGCCCCGCCGGACCCCCGCGACCTGAACCCGGCGGTGCCCGACGCCGTGGCCCGGGTGCTGCTGCGGCTGCTGGCCAAGAAGGCCGAAGAGCGCCCGGACAGCGGCGAGGCGCTGGCCCACCTGTGGGCGCTGGCCCGGCGCGACGTCTGGCGGGCGCACGCACGCGGGCAGTACCGGGGCGGGCGCGCCCGCAGCGGCGAGCACCCCGACGGCCCGGCGCAGGTCTCGGGCCTGCGCGAAGCCTGGAGTGTGTCGCTGCCCGGGGAGGTCACGTGGCCCGCCGCCGTGATGGGCGAGGGCGATCTGGTGGCGGTGGGCACGCGCGGCGGCCAGCTGGTCCTGACCCACGCCTCGGGGCGGCCCTTTGCCACCTACGCGGCGCGCGACGAGGTAACGGCCCCCGCCACCTTTCAGGATGGCCACGTGCTGTTTGGCGCCTGGGACGGCACCCTGCGGCGCGTGAACCTGCTCAGTGGCGCGCAGCTGTGGCAACACCAGGCCCGCGCGGAATTCACAGGGGCCCCCACCCTGTGGGGCGGGCAGGTGCTGGCCAGCAGCCGCGACGGCCACCTGTACGCCCTGGATGCCCGCACAGGCGAACTGCGCTGGGCCTACCGCACCGCCGGGCCGGTGGCCGCCAGCCCGGTGCTGTGGGCCGGCGCCGCCCTGATCTGCGATGAAAGTGGCTGGCTGCACGCCCTGGACGCCCGCAGCGGCCACGCCCTGTGGAAGGTCGAGATCGGCACGGTGCACGGCACCCCCGCGCTGCTGCCCCTGGAGGGCGCCGAGGCCACCCTGGTCGTGGCCACCTGGGAGGGCGAGGTGCACGCACTGGCCCTGAGCGCCGCCAGTGGCCGCGCCGCGCTGGCCCCCGAGCCCACCCTGTGGACCTACGACCTGGAAGACGAGGTCTGGGCGGCCCCGGCGCTGAGCGGTGGGGTGGCGGTGCTGGCTGGCTGGGGCGGGGAAGTGCGGGCGCTGCGCCTGTCTGACGGTGAGGACCTGTGGGTTCACCGCCTGACCGGGCGGGTCACGGCCAGCCCAGTGATCAGCGCGGGGCTGGTCTTTCTGGCCTCCGAGGAAGGTGAGCTGTGTGCGCTGGACCTGCGCACCGGCCAGCCGCACTGGACGCACCGGGAGGCGGCGGGCGTGCAGGCCACTCCCCTGGCCGCCGACAGTACCCTGTACGTGGCCTTTATGAACGGCGTGCTGCGCGCCTACCGCGTGCCCGGCAGCTGAAGCGGGGCAGGGTTGAAGTGGGGTCCAGGCGCTCTCCTGGAGACTGTTCCCCGGCCGTCACGCCCCCGTTTCACACGGCGCTGACATTCTGTTTCCCGGGCGGGCCTACACTGAGGCCACGAACCGCCCTGCGGCCCGGTCCTCAAGGAGACGCCTCATGCCCAACATTGGTCCTGCTGAACTGATCGTGATTCTGATTGTCGCCCTGGTGGTGTTTGGTCCGCGCAAGTTGCCGGAACTGGGCAAGAGCCTGGGCGCAGGCCTGCGCGAATTTCGCCGCAGCACCCAGAGCCTGAAAGAGGATTTTGAAGGCAGCCTGCGCGACACGCCCCCGGCGGCCCCGGCCCAGACCATCGCCCCGGCAGCGGCGGCAGCGCCAGAGCCGGCTGCGCCGGTATCGGCCCAGAGCGTGGCCGCGCCGACCACGGCGGCACCCAGCCCCCCCGAGAGCCGCTAAAGCCGCTGTTGTTATACGGGTTCCGAAAAATTCCGTAACACGTTACGGAATTTTTCCGACCAGCGGAAGAAGGAAAAAATACGGATTTCCGGGAATTGGAGGAACATCCGGCTCTTTCCCGGATGTTACGGAAATGGACGGAATCCGTATTAGAGGGGCGCCGCCCTTGCCCGGTAGAGCAGTTCAGGGTTGAGCGGACGGGCACAGTGAGGGGGAGACACATGCTCCTCCGGGCGCGGCGCCGACTGGCCGGCTCTGTTCCGGCTTGTCGGCGCAGGAGCTGCACAGGCTGAAAGGGCCCCGCAAGTGCGCGGGGCTTTGTCTGCTGCGCCGCGCTGGAAGGTGCCGCCGCGGGAAACGCCCAGGGCCGCCAGGCTAGGCGCTGGCCAGATCGCGCGGGCGGTAGGTGACGGCCTCGGCCAGATGGGCTTCGCGAATGTCGTCGCTGCCCGCCAGATCGGCGACAGTGCGCGCCACGCGCAGCACCCGGTCAAAGCCGCGCCCGGTCAGGCCCAGCTGGCGGGCAGCGGCGCGGGCAAAGGCTTCGGGGCCGCTGCCCAGCGGGGCAGCCTGTCGCAGCGCCTGCCCGGCGAGGTCCGCGTTGCGCGCGCCCTGCCGGGCCTGCATGCGCTCGCGGGCGGCCTGCACCCGGGCGCGCACGCTGGCCGAGGGCTCGGGTTCGGGCGCGCGGGTCAGCTCGTCCACCGTCAGGCGCGGCACGCGCACCAGCAGGTCCAGGCGGTCCAGCAGCGGGCCACTCAGGCGCGCGGCGTAGCGGGTGCGCTCGGCAGGCGTGCAGGCGCAGCCCTTCTCCGGGTCGCCGTGGTGGCCGCAGGGGCAGGGGTTCATGGCGCCAATCAGCTGAAACCGCGCCGGGTACTGCACGCTGGCCCGCGCCCGGCTGATGGTCACGTGGCCGTCTTCCAGGGGTTGACGCAGGGTCTCCAGCGCCTTGCGCGAGAACTCGGGAAATTCATCGAGAAAGAGAATGCCCCGGTGCGCCAGGCTCACCTCGCCGGGGCGCGGCACGCTGCCCCCGCCGATCAGTCCGGCATCGGACACCGTGTGGTGTGGCGCGCGGTAGGGCGGATTCAGATTCAGTTGCCCGCGCGTGCCCAGCAGCCCGGCGGCCGAATGAATGCGGGTGACCTCCAGCGCCTCGGCGCGGGTCAGGGGTGGCAGCAGCCCCGGAGCGCGGCGGGCCAGCATGGTCTTGCCGCTGCCCGGCGAACCCACCAGCAGCAGGTTGTGCCCCCCGGCCACGGCGATTTCCAGCGCCCGGCGGGCCCCGGCCTGCCCCTTGAGGTCTGCCAGATCCAGCAGGTCATCCTCGGCGCGCTGGGGGGCCGGCGGCAGGGTCAGGTTCAGCGGCGCTTCCCCGCTGAAGTGCCGCACCGCGTCGGCCAGGTGGCGGGCGCCGTAGACCCGCAGGCCGTCAATCAGGGCTGCCTCGGGGGCGCTGCCTTCAGGCAGCAGCACCTCGGCCCCCAGGTTGGCGGCCAGCAGCGCCAGATTCACAGCCCCCGCAATGGAACGCACGCTGCCGTCCAGCGCCAGTTCGCCTGCAATCAGGGTGCCCGCCAGCGCGGCCTGGGGCAGCAGCTCCTGGGCCGCCAGCAGCCCCAGGGCAATGGGCAGGTCGTACAGGGGCCCTTCCTTGCGCAGGTCGGCCGGGGCGAGGTTCACTGTGATGCGCGCGGCCGGAAACGGCAGGCCAGCGTTGCGCACCGCCGCGCGCACGCGCTCACGCGCCTCGCTGACGGCCTGATCGGGCAGGCCCACCACAGTGAATGCCGGCAATCCGGGCGAGACATCCACCTCGACCTCCACGGGCACGGCGTCCACGCCGATCAGGGCCACACTGCGGGCGCGGGCCAGCATCAGGCGGGCCTCGGAAGGGCGAAGAACGTCACAGCGGGCAGGCTAGCAGGGGGGCCGCCCCGGCGCTGCCGCACTTGCGCCCCGGGCGCTTACTCCTCGCTGCTGTCGCGGTTCTCGCGGGTGCGGCCGTCGTCTGCGCCGCTGCCGCCTTCCACCAGGGCGCCGGGGCGCACCACGGCCGGCACGGCGCTGGTGGTGCCGTTCACCACAGCAGGCACCACCCCGGCGAGGTCATCGGCGCGGCGGTGCTCGCCGGGGCGCGGGTCGTTGACCTGGTTGCCGCTGTCGGCCTCAATCTCTTCCACGCTCTTGCCCAGGGGGGCGTCGCCATACCGGTTGTCGCCTGTCATAGGGCAGTGTGGGGCGCGGGGCCGCGCCCGGGGGTGAGAGGGCCGGCCGCCTTTTCTTTAGGCCCCCGGGCCGCCGCAGTGTTCACCGGAGGTTCAGGCGCTCTGGGCGCGGCCCGCAGCGGCGGGTATGCTGGGCGGGTCAAAGAGGAGGACCCATGACCCAGCGTGCCCCAAGTGAGCGAGCCGTGCAGGCCCTGCAGGCCACCGGTATGAATGAAACCCCCCTGGCGGCGCTGGAGCGCGACGACGCCCTGTTTGCCCTGACGGCCCAGACCCTGCTGTACCAGGACAGCGGCGGCACCCGCCGGGTGACCCTGCGCGACCTGACCCGCATTCACAGCGACCAGGAAGGCACCCTGCGGGTGGAAACCCCGGCAGGCACTGCCCTGAGCGCCAGCCTGCTGGGCTTCGATCCGGCCAGCGTGCAGCAGTTTTTCGGGCAGGTGCGCGACGCCACCGCCCGCGCCAAGGAGCAGCCGGGTTCGCCGCTGCCCCAGGCAGGCGCCGCCAAGACCTTTGCCCCGGCGCCTGCGTCAGCCCAGGGGGCGCCTGTGTCAGCGGCCCCGGCCCGCCCCGCCCCGGCGCCGCCGGCCCCCATCCCAACGGTTCGCCCGGTGACCACCCCGGCGGCAGAGCGGCCCACCCCGCCTGCCGCGTCCAGCCCGGCCGCCCGGCCGGCCGTCACCGAGGCGGCGCCCAGCTCCCAGCCTGTGCCCACCTCGCCCGAGCGGCCAGTCCCCACGCCCGTCGTCATCTCTTCGTCGGGGTTCAGCCCCAGCCCGGCGCGCCCAGAGGTGCGGCCAGACGCGCGGCCCGAGACGCCGGCCCCCCCGGCCCCTTCAGCGGGCCTGGCCCTGCGCGGATCAGCGGGGGCGGCGGCCACCCTGGCCCGGCAGGCCGATCAGGTGGCGGGTCTGGGTGGCCGCCTGCGGCTGCTGGGCGCCGTGCTGTTCGTGGGTGCCCTGGCCCTGGCCTTCTTTCAGTTTCAGGGCGGCGAGGCCCTGGCGGGGCTGTGGACCCTGCTGGCCGGCGGCGTGGGCACCATTGCCGTGATGGCGCTGGCCGATCTGGCCCGGCTGCTGGTGGCCCTGGCCCGCGCCTCGGTGGAGGGGGCCGGGCTTCTCGATGTGGACTGAGGGGGGAGGGCCAGAGGCGGCGCGCGAGTTGCTGCGCGGGGCCGTGGCCATTCCGTCGGTGTCGGGCCAGGAGGCGGCGGTGGCCGCGTACCTGCAGGGCTGGATGGCAGCGCGCGGCTTTCAGGCCCAGATTGACGGGGCGGGCAACGCCGTGGGGGTGCGCGGCCACGGGCCCCTGACCGTGGTGCTGCTGGGCCACATGGACACGGTGCCGGGCGACATTCCAGTGCGAGAGGAAGGTGGCGTGCTGTACGGGCGCGGCGCCGTGGACGCCAAGGGCCCCCTGTGCGCCTTCATGGCGGCGGTAGCGGCCCTGCCGGACACGGCGCTGGCCGCCGCGCGTTTCGTGGTGATCGGCGCCACCGAGGAGGAGGCCCCCAGCAGCCGGGGCGCCCACCACGCCGCGCGCACGTGGCAGCCGGACGCCGTGCTGATTGGCGAGCCCAGCGGCTGGGAAGGGCTGACCCTGGGTTACAAGGGGCGGCTGGTGCTCAGGGCCCAGGCCGAGTGCCACAACTTTCACACGGCGGGCGAGGGCCAGAGTGCCGGCGACGATTTGACCGAGGCGTGGTTCCGGGTGCGGGCCTGGGCGGCGCAGGCGGGCGAGCCCGGAGCCGTGTTCGGCGGTGTGCAGGCCACTGTGCAGGACCTGCAGGCGGGCACTGACGGCCTGACCCAGCGCGCCTCGGGCACCTTTGGGCTGCGGCTGCCGCCTGCGGTGTCGCCTGAGGCGGCGGAAGCGGCCATCCGGGCGGCACTGGCTGACCTGAACACCGTGTCCCTGACCTTCGTGGGCCATGAACACGCGGTGCGCCACCCCCGGGACAACGCCCTGACCCGCGCCCTGCGGGTGGGCATTCGCGCGCAGGGCGGCACACCCGTGTTCAAGGTCAAGACCGGCACCAGCGACATGAACGTGGTGGCCCCGCACTGGCCGGTGCCCACCCTGGCGTATGGCCCGGGTGACAGCGCCCTGGACCACACCCCGAACGAGCACCTGGACCTGGCCGAGTACGACCGCGCCGTGGCCGTGCTGAGAGCCGCGCTGGAGCACCTCGCGGCGGGGGCTGCTCCCAAGGCCGGGTAAATCTGGCCTTCACTTGCCGGGCCGTGCGCAGCGGGCATAGTGCCGGGCGATGCTGGAACCTGTCACGCTGATTCTGGGGCTGTTCGTGGTGGCCCTGGTGCTGTTTGCCACCGAGTGGCTGCCGGTGGATGTCACGGCCCTGGGGCTGCTCTCGGCGCTGCTGGTGCTGGGGCTGGTCACGCCCAAGGCCGCCTTTGCCGGCTTTGGCAGCGACACGGTGCTCACCCTGGCCTCGCTGTTCATCCTGACGCGGGTGCTGCTGCGCGCCGGCGTGATCGAATGGATCGGGGCGGCGCTGGTGCGGCGCTCGCGCAACGCGGCTGGCACCCTGCGCGCGCTGCTGGGCACGGTGGCCGGGGTCAGCGCCTTCACCAGCAACACCGCCACCACCGCCGTGTTTCTGCCGGTGGTGTCCGGGGTGGCCCGCCGGGCCGGCATTCCAGCCAGTCGCGCCCTGATGCCGCTGGCTTACGCCAGCATTCTGGGCGGCACCATCACGGTGATTGGCACGAGCACCAACCTCGTGGTGTCGGGGGCGCTGCCAGCCACCGGGCAGAAGCCACTGGGGTTTTTCGAACTGGCCTGGGTGGGCGTGCCGGTGGCTGTGGTGGGGTTGCTGTACCTGTTTTTCGTGGCGCCCCGGTTGCTGCCGGTGCGTGACCTGGCTCTGGAAGACCGCCTGCGCGCCTATCTGGCCGACCTGACGGTGGTGCCCGGCAGCGCGCTGGCCGGCCAGACCCTGCGGGAATCTGGCCTGGGCCGCGACCACGGCCTCACGGTGGTGGCCGCGCGCCGGGGCCAGGACACCCGGTATGCGCCGGGCCCGGACTTCCGCATAGAGGAGGGCGACACCCTGACCGTGGAGGGGCACACCGAGCGCATTCTGGCGGGCAAAAGCACCCTGGGTGTGGTCAGCAAGAGCGAGCAGAAGCTGCAGGCTGCCGACCCCGGGGGCGTGCGGCTGCTGGAGGCGGTGGTCATGCCGGGCTCGGGGTTGCTGGGCCGCACCCTCAAAGAGTCACGCTTCCGCGAGCGCTACGGGGTGTCGGTGCTGGCGCTGCACCGCCGCGCACGCACCACCGAACGCCTGGCGGGCCTGCGGGTACAGGTGGGCGACGTGCTGCTGGTGCAGGGCAGCCCCGAGCGGCTGGGCGCCCTGGGCGATCATCTGGCGGTCCTGGGCGACGTGACCGAGCACGCCCGCGATCTGCGCCGCGCCCCGCTGGCCCTGCTGCTGTTTGGCGGCGCCGTGGTGCTGGGTGGCCTGGGGGTGGTACCGCTGGCCGTGGCGGTGGTGGTGGCTGTGGCCCTCAGCCTGGCCCTTCGCCTGCTCACCCCCGAAGAGGCGTACGGCGCGGTGGAGTGGCCGGTGATCGTGCTGGTGGCCTGCATGCTGGCCTTTGGGAGCGCCTTTGAAAGCAGCGGCGCGGCGCGGGTGCTTACCGGCGCCCTGTCCGGGGTGCTGGAACCGCTGGGGCCCTACGGCCTGCTGGCGGCGCTGTTTGTGGTCACGGTGGCCCTCACCCAGCCCATGAGCAATCAGGCGGCGGCCCTGGTGATGCTGCCGCTGGCCATTGGCACGGCGGGGGCACTGGGCTATGACCCTCGCCCCTTCATCATTGGCATCACCGTGGCGGCCAGCAACTCGTTTATCACGCCGCTGGAGCCCTCGTGCATGCTGGTCTACGGCCCAGGGCGCTACACCTTTGCCGATTTTGTACGGGTGGGCGCAGGCTTAACGGCGGTGACGTTCGTGGTGGCCCTGCTGGTGATTCCCCGCGTCTGGCCGTTCTGAGACGGACTCCGTCTATGCCCGGAACATCCGGGAAGAAGGGGGATGGTCCCACCTTCGGCTGGGGGCGGTCCAATGCCCGGACATCCATCTCCCTTCCTGCTCTGCTCCGCAGCGCTGCGATTCCCTCTGGTCGGAAACATTCCGTCATGGGGTACAGCATTGTTCGGAACTCGGATGAGCAATGGGTCGGACAGTTTCAGCATCCAAAGCGGCGAGAGGCGATGAACACGATGCTTTTACCCCTTTCCCCTTGCAGGGGACTCGCAGAGTTGCGCCGCAGAGGCTGGGAGGGGGGTCGGCGGGCCTGGCGTTCTGGACAACCTTTTCGCACCCGCCGCCTCAACAGTCTTGAAAACTGTCCGGACCATTGATGAGACGGACTCCGATGGAATCGCTGGCAAAAGCGGTTTATCTGAGTGGACGGGCATTGCGGCGCAGCAGCGCGAGAAAGAGAAAAACGCACTTCCAGGTGTGCGGACAGTTTCGGAGTCCCAGACGACCTGGGGCAATCAAAACGGTGTGTTTGCCCCTCCCTCCTTGTGGGGGACTCACAGAGCTGCGCCGCAGGAGCCAGGAGGAGGTCTGCGAACTCAGCGTTCCAGACAACATTCTGGTCCTTGCTTGCTCAACAGACGTGAAACCGGTCCATGACCTCCCGGCGTGGCGTTGATCAGCGGGTTCTGTTCGGGTTCATTGGTGCAACAGGCGGCGGTCCGTCTGATTGGCCCAGGTGCGGCGCTGCTGGCCGTGCCTGCGCGCCTTACCCCGACCCTCACTCCATAAGCCAACCGTCACCCCGGCGCGCAGTGGGGTGACGGTTAGCGCGGCGACGGCTAAATAAACAGCGGCGCGTCAGGGTCGTCGGGCAGGGGGCGGTCCTTGCGGGCCAGCAGCGCGGCGGTGGTGCCAATCCCGATGATCGCGCCCAGGGCAATCACGATCAGCGCCCAGGTCATGCGCGCGTGCGATTGGTCAGGATTGCGGTCTGAAGCCATGGCCGCAGGATACCAGGGCGCCCCCAGACACGTTCCTTACACGGAGTTCAGAGTTTTGGCGTGGCCGTTGGCAGCGTGCGCGGCAGGCGGGTCCACAGCAGCAGCAGGGCCGCGCCGCCCAGGGCCACCAGCGCCAGCAGGCCCCAGCGCGGCCCCAGCACCCAGTCACGGCTGATCAGGGTGCTGGCAATCAGGGCGCCGGGCGGGCCCATGCCCACCAGTACAAAGGAATACAGGCTCATCACCCGGCCGCGCAGGGCGTCGGGGATGGTCAGCTGCACTGTGCTGTTGGCGCTGACCAGCAGGCTCAGCATGCCAAAGCCGCAGGCGGCCAGCACCGGAAAAGCCAGTGTGGGCCCCGGAGTCAGTGCCAGCAGGGCCGCGCTGCCCAGCAGCAACAGGGCCCCTACGCGCAGGTTGCGCAGCGGGTTGGGCTTGCTGGCCTGCCACAGCGCTCCCGCCATGGCCCCAATCCCAAAGGCCGCCGACAGCGCCCCGAAGGTGGCTTCGCGGGCGCCAAACACCACGCGGGCGTAATACGGAATGATCACGTTGAAATTGATGATGGTCAGGCTGAGTGCCCCCACCAGCAGCATCACGTTGCGCACGGTGGGCGTGGCACGCACGTAGCGCAGGCCCTCGCCAATGTCGGCCAGCATGCTGGCGGGCCGGGCCTGTTCGCGCTCTGGAAAGGGGAGGGTGGCCAGTACGTACAGCACCACGAAAAAGGAGGCCACATTCAGATAGAAGGGCAGGGCCAGCCGGGCCACGTTCTCGCTGTTGCCCCCGGCCAGCAGCGTGACCCCCACGGCCGCCACCACCCCGAAGAGGGCCTGACCCACGGTGCGGCTCACGTTAAATGACAGGCTGTTCAGGGCCACCGCATTGGACACGTCGCTGCGCGGCACGAAGTCCACGACCATGCTCTGACGCGCGGGCATGTCAAAGGCGTTGGCCACGCCCCCCACAAAGGCGATGGCCATCACCAGCGGCAGGCTCACCACGTTCAGGTGAGTGGTGACGGCCAGGGCCAGCGCGGTCAGCAGCAGGGTGATCTGGGTGGCCAGCAGCACCTGTCGCCGGGGCACCCGGTCAATCACCGCCCCCGCGAACAGCGATAGCAGCAGGCTGGGCGTGAACTGCGCCACCGTTACCCAGCCCAGCGCCGCACTGGAGCCCCCCGACAGTTCCAGCACCAGGTACTGCTGGGCTGTGGCCTGCATCCACGACCCCACCAGCGAGAGCAGCTGAGAGAACCAGTAGCGCCGGTAGTCCGGGTGGCGCAGGGCCGAGAACGTGCGCTGGCGCCAGGCGCTCAGGCCGGCAGTCATGAGGAACTCGGGGCGGTGGGGTCGGCCTGCGGGCCAGCGGGAGAGACCTGGGGGGAGGGTGCCGTGCGCGTCACGCGCCCACCATACGCCCGCTCTCAGCCCCGGCTGTGAGCTGGGTTCCACCCGGCGGGACAGGGGCCATCTGCGCCTGCACGTGGCCTCAGCCTGCCCTCAGTCAGGATTCCTCAGGTCGCTGCCCCCCACCCAGGCCCTCGTCACCGCGCTGGCCGTGCCGCAGCGCCCCTGCTGGGGGCAAAGACTTGGCAGGCCCCTGGCCCCCGTGTTACGGTGCGCGGGTCAACCTCTGGTGATTTCTTCACGCTGTCCTCATGGCGGTTTCTGCCGTCTTGCCCCCTGCCGAGTGAACCCGTGACCCATGCCCTTTTCTGTGCTTCTGCTCGCTCCGTGCTGCTGGCCAGTGCGCTGCTGCTTGGCGCGGCCAGTGCCCAGAGCGCCCCGGCGGATCTGCGCGCGGCTGTCAGCGTGACAGTGCAGGCCGGTGATACCGCGTACAGCCTGGCCCGCCGCGCGGGCCTGAGCGTGGAAGCCCTGCTGGCCCTGAACGGCCTGGGCGCCCCAACCCTGAAGGTGGGCCAGGTGCTGACTCTCCGGACAATGCCGGGGGCTTCGGCCGGCCCGGTGGTGCAGGCCCAGAGCCTCCCGGCGGCGGCGCCCGCCCTGTTCCATACGGTGCAGGCAGGCGAGACTCTGTATGCCCTGGCCCGGCGCTACGGCGTCACGGTGGACGCCCTGCTGGCCGCCAACCGTCTGCCGGTGGGCGCGGTGCTGCGCGCGGGGCAGGTGCTGGCCCTGCCGGCGGGTGCGCAGGCACCGGCCTCACCGGTGGCCGGCGCGGTGCCCGTCGCGTCGCCGGCACCCGCCGCGTCGCCAGCCGGAACCGGCGTTCAGGGTTCGCCCTTTGTGCCCGGAGGACCCACGCCCAGCGCGCCTCAGGTGCAGCCCGGGGCCCCCATGCCGCAGCCGGGGCGGCCCACGGGGCAGGCGCCTGCCTCAGCCATCCCTGTGCGGAGTGCCGTGCCCGACACCGACTGGCGCCAGGCTGCGCTGGCGCTGCTGGACACCCCTTATGTGTACGGCGGCACCACGCCGCGCGGCACCGATTGCAGCGGCCTCGTGCTGCAGGTCTTCACGCCGCTGGGTCTGAGCCTGCCGCGCACCAGCGCCGATCAGGCGCGGGCCGGGCAAGCGGTGGACCAGGGCGACCTGCAGCCCGGCGACCTTGTGTTTTTTGACACCGAGGGCCGGGGCCGGGTGACCCATGTGGGCATCTATCTGGGCGAGGACCAGTTCGTGAGCGCCAACAGCTACCAGGGCCGCGTGACGGTGGATACCCTGCGCGCCGACCGCTACTGGGGCCCGCGCTACCTGCTGGCCCGCCGCATCCTGACCGGGCCCCTGGCCGGGCGGTAGGCGCGGCCCATCCAGCCCGAGCAACAGCAAGTAGGGACCGCGCGCTGCAGGCCAGCTGAACCAAAGGGGCACGCCTGAGTTCATGTCAGCCGCCGTGCCCTGGCCTGCGGCCAGCACAGGGCCAGCAGCAATGGGGCCAGCCGCCCAGCCTCCAGCAGCGCGTCCAGGAGCAGGAGCAGCTGCAACACCTCGTGCAGGGCCGCCAGCAGCCTTGACCCAGCCGCTTGAACCTCCTGTGAGTAAGGGGTTCAGATGAGTCAACACCTCATGGCCTTAGAGGACATTCCGCTTTGGGAGAAGTGTGAAATGCAAACTGCTTGATTTTTCAAAGTAAAAAGAGCAAACTGAGGCCATGTCTCCTGCTGCCTATCCTTCGCTTGGCCCGGTTCATCTGCGCGTGCGCGATCTGCCCGGTGTGGCCCGCTTCTATGCCGGGCTGCTGGGGCTGCAGGCCACCGCGCTCTCGGGCACCCAGACGCAGCTGTCGGCCCAGGGTACGCCGCTGCTGCTGCTGGAGGCGGCGCCCGATCTGCCCCTGGCCCCGCACACCCGCCCGGGGCTGTTCCACACAGCCTTTCTGCTGCCCAGCCGCGCTGCCCTGGGCCGCTGGCTGGCGCACGCCGCGCGCCTGGGGGTGCGCCTGGGCAGCGGGGATCATCTGGTCAGCGAGGCGTTTTACCTGAACGACCCCGAGGGCAACGGCATTGAGGTGTATGCCGACCGACCGCGCCAGGACTGGCAATGGTCCGGCGGTCAGGTGCAGATGGACACCCGCGCAGTGGACACGGCGGCCGTGCTGGGTGCCGCTGGCCTGGACGCGCGCACCCTGGGCCGCGCCACCGTGACAGCGGCGCCGGGCAGCGCTGTGGTTGGCCACGTGCACCTGAAAGTGGGCAGCGCCGCAGAAGCCGCGCGCTGGTACGCGCAGGCACTGGGGCTGGACGTGGTGGCGCGCCTGCCGGGCGCCGCCTTTCTCTCCTGGGGCGGCTACCACCACCACTTCGGGCTCAACGAGTGGCACACGGCGGGGCAGGGGCGCCCCCAGACGCCGGCCGCTGGGCTGGCGGGGGTGACGGTGCTGGCCCCAGACCTCGCCTCGCTGCGGGCTCGCCTGGACGTCCTGCCTGACGCCCTGGTCAACGCACACCCGGATGGCGGCTCCCTGAACCTGGAGGACCCCTGGGGCAACCGCCTGACCGTGAATGAGGCCCGGGTTCTGGCGTAAGCTCGGACCCATGCGCTCCCTGCTGCCTCTGCTGCTGTGCGGTCTTGCGGCCGCCGCCCCGGTGCCGACGGTCACGCCGGTGCTGGCCACCCTGCCCGGCGAGGCCGCGCCCTACCTGCTGGGCGCCTGGACCGGGCGCAACTGGGTGGGCCCGGCCCCGGCCCGGGCCCAGGTGGCGGCGGGGGCCAGCTACACCCGCCTGAGCCTGGGTGCCCGCCCACAGGCGGTGCGCGGCGCCGGGGTGCGCCCCCTGGACGTACCCTGCGAGCAGACGCTGACCGTGCCCGTTTCGCCTGCTCCCGCGCTGCCGGGCGGCGCCCTGTTTGTGGGGGGTGGCGGACGACCCCAGCCGCGCCCGGTCACGCTGCTGCCCACCACCAACGCCACCTATGCGGCGCTGGTGCGCGCTGAACTGGTGCGCCGGGGCCTCCAGGCGCCGGTGGTGCGCCTGACCCGGCTGGTCCGGGCGGATCTGGACGGCAACGGCACCCAGGAGGTGCTGATAGAAGCCAGCCGCTTCCGCGAGCGCAGTGGCCATTTCCCCCCGCCTGTAGGTCAGAGCGGCGATTACAGCCTGCTGCTGCTGCGGCAGGTGGTGGCCGGGCGGGCCGTGACCACGGTGCTGGGCGAACACGTGGCGCCCCTGAAGTCCTGGGACCCGGGCAGCGACGCCCCCATGCCCATGGCCACCCTGTACCGCCTGGCCGGGGTGGCCGACCTGAACGGCGACGGCCGGATGGAACTGGCCGTGTTCGGCGCCTACTACGAGGGCGCCGGCGTGAGCGTGCTGGAGTGGACCCCGGCCGGGGTGCGTCAGACCCCGCTGGAAAGCGGCTGCGGCGTCTAGGGCAGGTGCGGGGCCGCTGTTGGCCGCTCCAGAGCGGCGCGCTCGCTTCGCCGGGATCTGGGGGGCGGGGCCGCCGGGCGCCCCATGCTCTACACTCGGCCACCATGAGCGAGCGTGTGCTGGTGGGACCGGTCGAGGCGCTGCCCGAGGGCGGGCAGACCCAGGTGAGCGTGGAAGGCGTGAGTGTGGTGGTGGTGCAATTTGAAGGGCAGTTCTACGCCCTGCGCAACAACTGCACGCACAAGGATTACCCGCTGCTGGGCGGCGAGGTGAGTGCTGGGCGCATCACCTGCGAGAAGCACGGCGCCAGGTTTGAACTGGCCACCGGCAAGCCCCGCGCGCTGCCCGCCGTCAAGCCGGTGCGTGTGTACCGCACCGAGGTGGAGGCGGGCCAGCTGTATGTCTGCCCGCTGTAAGGGGCGCTGTCGGGGCGTACAGTAAGGGCGTCCGCTTTGTTGCCCCGCCGCTCTCAGCGTGCCTGCCCGGCCGCAGGGGGATTCATGCTGGAAGGTCCGCAGGCCAGGAAACGCAAGCGTAAACTTCAGAACGGAGCGCCGGAGCAGGCCCCCGCGCCCGAGCCACTGGTGCCCAATCTGCGCGACTCGCGGGCGCCGGGGCCCGTGCCTGCGCCCCGGTCGCCCCGGCGGGTCACCCTGGCGGCGCATTCCCCACCCAGCTCAAAGGACCTGGGCACAGACGGGCCAGGCACGGACGAGGCCCCAGCCCTGCGCCGCCGCGCCCAGCGCCGCCGCTGAGCGGCCCCCGACAGCTGCTGATCAGCACTCCGGTTGCACCGTTATGTCAACGGTTCAAGCCCAGCTGCGCCAGGGGGAATGCGGGTTTCAGGCGTGGCGCTGGCCAGCTGGCTGTGTTTCGGCTGGCCAGCGCTGCAGACGGACGGGGCCGTCTGGGGGTCAGACGCAGCGCTGACGGTTGGGGGGGCCGTGCTGTAATACGGTGACATTGCCCTGATCGTCCGCGTGTCTACTGCCCAAGGAGTCTGTCACTGTGCCCCCCAAGAACACCCCGCGTTCCGCGTCTGCCCCCGCTGCCCCCACCGCCCGCCGCCAGCGCACCGCTCAGGCGGGTGCCGGGCCTGTGCCCAGCCGCAGCACCGTGGCCAACCCGGACAGCCCCTTCCTGAACCGGGAACTGTCGTGGCTGGCCTTTAACGAGCGCGTGCTGGCCGAGGCCCGCGACGAGCGCAATCCCCTGCTGGAGCGCCTGAAATACGCGGCCATCTGCGGCAGCAACCTCGACGAGTTCTTTATGGTGCGCGTGGCGGGCATTCACCGCCAGATTGCGGCGGGCGTGCATACCCCTGGCCCTGACGGCCTGTCCCCGCAGCAGACCCTGACCCTGGTGCGCGACCGCACCCAGGCCATGCTGCGTGAGATCGAGGCCGTGACCCGGCGTATTCTGCGCGATCTGGGCCGCCACGGCGTCAAGCTGGCGCGCGTCTCGGAACTGGGGCGCCGGGCCCGGGCACAGCTGCGCGAGCATTATCTGGCCGAAATTCAGCCGGTGCTGACCCCGCTGGTGGTGGACCCCAGCCACCCCTTTCCGTATCTCAGTAACCTCAGCCTGAACCTCGCCGTGCTGCTGGAGTCCGGCGAGGATGAGGACCCCGAATTTGCCCGCGTGAAGGTGCCGGTGGGGGTGCTGCCGCGCGCCGTGTGCATTGCCGATACCGTGCTGCTGCTGGAAGACGTGATCGCGGCCCATATCAGTGACCTGTTCAAGGGTCGCCGGGTGCTGGCCGCCCACGCCTTTCGCGTGACCCGCAACACCGATTACGAGTTCGAGGAAGAGGAAGCCGAGGACCTGCTGGCCACCATTGAAGATGGCCTGCGCCGGCGCCGCTTCGGCTCGGCGGTGCGGCTGGAGGTCATGCGCGACACCCCGCCCGCCCTGATCACCTTCCTGCAGGAGCGGCTGCGGCTGGCCCCCGAGGACATCTTTACCCTGGAAGGGCCGCTGGGCAGCGCCGACCTGATGGGGCTGCCCGTCAAGCGCCCGGACCTGACCTTCGAGCCGTATGTGCCCGCCGTGCCTGATCTGGACGGCGAGGAAGAAGACGGCATCTTCGACACCATCCGGGCGCGCGACGTGCTGCTGCACCACCCGTATGACGGTTTTGCCAACATCCTGGATTTTCTGGAGGAAGCCAGCCGCGATCCCCAGGTGCTGGCGATCAAGCAGACGCTGTACCGCACTGGGGACGATCCCCGGCTGCTGTCTGCCCTGCGCGCCGCCGCCGAAAACGGCAAGCAGGTGGTGGCCCTGATTGAACTCAAGGCCCGCTTCGACGAGCAGCGCAACATTTCCTGGGCCCGCAAGCTGGAGCGTGCCGGCGCCCATGTGGTGTACGGCGTGGCGGGCCTGAAAACCCACGCCAAGGTCACCCTGATCGTGCGGCGGGAAGAGGGGGGGCTGCGGCGCTACGTGCATATCGGCACCGGCAACTACAACGCCAAGACCGCCCGGCTGTACACCGACCTCAGCCTCCTGTCCGCCGACCCGGATCTGGGCGCCGACGTGGCCGAGCTGTTTAACCACCTCACCGGCTACGCCGAGGCCGAATACACCCACCTGCTGGTGGCCCCCGACACCGCCCGCACGGGCTTTGAAGCCCTGCTGGAGCGCGAGGCCGCCCACGCCCGTGACGGCATGGACGCCTGGGTGCGCGTGAAGCTCAACCAGCTCACTGACCCGGGCATGGTTGAGGCCCTGTACCGCGCGGCGGGGGCGGGCGTGCGTGTGGAGATGATTATTCGCGGCGTGTGCTGCCTGCGCCCTGGTGTGGCCGGCCTGTCGCAGAGCATTCGGGTGCGCAGCCTGCTGGGCCGTTACCTGGAACACGCCCGGGTGTTCGCCTTTGGCAACGGCGGCAGCCCGGAAGTGTATTTCGGCAGCGCCGACTGGATGAGCCGCAACCTCGACCGCCGCGTGGAAGTGATTGCTCCGGTGCTGGACGACGGCCACCGCGAAACCTTCCTGAGCATTCTGGACACCGAATGGGCCGACACCCGGGGCTCCTGGGAACTGAACGCCCAGGGTGAATACGAGAAGCTGAGTGGCGACTTCAGCGCGCAGGCAACGTTCGCGGCGGCGCGGCATCCGGGGTAGGCGGGGCGCGGTGCGCGGGAGGCGGGAACAGCAGGAGGGGAGATGAGAAGCAGTGGGGAAGAGGGGACATTGCCTCTCTCCGTCCATCCAATCTATTTTTTCCGCAGCCAGACAAATAAAACGCCGCCCTGAGGCGCAGGCTGCTTGGGCGCAGAGGCTGGGAGGCAGAGTGCTGCGCCCAGGCAGCCATGAACCGTCAGGGTGTTCTCGGCCACCCTGAGCCCAGTTGAGCCGCACCCGGCGCGGACCAGGAAGCGCTGGCCCCTCGCCGTCAGCCCACCTTTCGTTCTCCCCCTGCACGGCCTCCCGTACTCCACAGCAAAGCACCCCGGACCAGTGCGGTCCGGGGTGTCCAGCAACGTCGCTCAGGCGTTAGCCCTGGTTGTCGTCGCCTTCGGTCTTCTTGTCGCCGCCCAGGCCGAACTGTGCGAACAGGTCGGCGTAGACGTCGCCCAGCTTGGTGCTGATCTTGCCGCCCTGCTGGGCGTCCTTGGCGTTGTAGTTGTAGTCGGCGCCGCCTTCACGGCGACCACGGCCACCGCCGCGCTGGCCACCCTGGCCGCCACCGCTGCTGTAGCGGTCGCTGCGGGCGCCGCCGCCCTGCGACACGTAGTCGCGCTGGGTGGGCACGCTGCCGCCGCCCAGGAAGCGGCGACGCGACAGGCTGGCGCGCTGCTCCACGGGGTCGATGTTCAGAATGACGGCTTCAATCTCGTCACCCTTCTTGAACAGGTCAGCCGGGTTGTTCACGCGCTGGGTGTCCAGTTCGCTGATGTGAATCAGACCCTCGATGCCCTCTTCGATCTCCATGAACACGCCGAAATCGGTCATGCCGGTGATCTTGCCCTTCACGGGGGTGCCGGGCGGGTAGCGGTCAGGCAGCGCGCTCCAGGGATCATCCGTGGTCTGCCGAATCCCCAGGGAGATGCGGCGGTCCTTGGGATCAATACGCAGGATGACGGCTTCCACCTCGTCGCCTTCCTTCATGACCTCGTTGGGGTGACGCACGCGCTTGGTCCAGCTCATCTCGCTGACGTGCACCAGCCCTTCCAGGCCCGACTCCAGCTCCACAAAGGCGCCGAAGTTGGTGAGGTTGGTGACCTTGCCCTTCACGCGCTGGCCAATGTGGTAGCGCTCGGTGGCACCTTCCCAGGGGTCCTGGGTCAGGGCCTTCATGGACAGGTTGATGCGCTCGCGCCCGCCGTCCACGTCCATGACCTGCACCTGCACCTTGTCGCCCACCTTGACCACGTCGCGGGGGTGGTTGAAGCGGCCGTAGGTCAGCTCGCTGCGGTGCACCAGGCCGTCAATGCCGCCCAGGTTCACGAACACGCCGAAATCGGTGATTTCCACCACTTCGCCTTCAAACTGGGCGCCAGCTTCCAGCTGACCCACGGTTTCCTCGCGGGCCTTGGCTTTCTGGGCTTCCAGGATGGCGCGGTGGCTGATGATCACGCGGTTGCGCTTGCGGTTGAGCTCAATGAGCTTGACCATCAGCGGCTTGCCCACGTAGGGGTCCAGGTCGTTCACGCGGCGGGTGTCCACCTGCGAGGCAGGCAGGAACGCACGGATGCCCTCGACCTGCGCGACCAGACCGCCGCGCACCTTCTCCAGCACTTCGACCTCGAAGGCCTCGCCCTGCTCCTGCATCTTCTCCAGGACGCGCCAGCCCTTGTCCTGATCGGCGCGCTTCTTGCTCAGCACGATCTGGCTGTTGGGCAGATCCACGCGGACCACGTACGCCTCGATCTGTTCGCCGGACTTGTACATCTCCTGGGCCTGCTCCAGCGTGACGGGCTCGTCGCCGAGCTGGTTGAGGGGAATAATGCCCTCCACCTTCGCACCGATGTCCACGGCGATGCCTTCCTGGCCGATAAACACGATGGTGCCGTCCACAATGTCACCACGCGTGACGCTCTGGGGCTCCTGGGCCTCACTGGCCAGGATGTCCTCCATGGTCATCGCGGGGTACTCGCGCTCCTCAATGCTGGGGGCGGCGCTGGGCTGGGTGGTGCCCGTCGTGGGCTGAGTCCCGCCTTGCTGGGCGGGGGTCTGGGTGTTGTCTTCCATGAACTCCTGTCCTCCTGGGTGCGCGGACACTGCGGCCTGCACACCAGCCTGATACCTGCTCTTCGCTACACCTGACCGGCTGGTCAGCAACATGCAACGGGCGCGGCAACACCTCAGTGTATCAGAGTTCAGGGAGGCGCGGCAACTGCGGTCTAAACGCGGTCCAGCGCTGCTGCAGGGGGCAGGGTCGGCCCTCCAGGACACCTGGGGTCCCCCGGCCAGAGGCTTGACGGCTGCCCGGCGCGCCCTCTATACTCCCTGACGCTGCTTTGTGAGCAGCACGTCAGAGTTGCGTTGGGGCATCGTCTAATGGCAGGACGACGGTCTCTGACACCGTTAATCTAGGTTCGAGTCCTAGTGCCCCAGCCAGAAGAATCCCGCTGAGAAGCGGGGTTTTTTCGTCTGGGGTGGTGTGGCGTCTTGCTGTCGCTCTCATCTTGGGGGAAGCGCTTCCAGGCCCGGGTCGCTTACACTTCGCCCATGACTCCTGCGCACGAGTGGTACAAGAGCGCCGTGTTCTACGAGCTGTCGGTTCGCACCTTTGCGGACGGCAACGGCGACGGCAAGGGTGACTTTCCGGGGCTGACCGGCAAGCTGGACTACCTGAAAAACCTGGGCGTGGACTGCCTGTGGCTGCTGCCCTTCTACCCCAGTCCCCTGCGCGACGACGGCTATGACGTGGCTGACTACGTGGGCATTCACCCGGACCTGGGCACCCTGGACGATTTCAAGGTGTTTCTGCGTGAGGCGCATGCCCGGGGCCTGCGGGTGATTGGCGACCTCGTGACCAACCACACCTCCAGTGACCACCCATGGTTTCAGGCGGCGCGGCGCGGGCCCACCCTGCCTGACGGCAGCCCCAACGAGTATCACGATTACTACGTGTGGAGCGACACCGGCAACGAGTATGCGGGCGCGCGCATCATCTTTACCGACACCGAGACGAGCAACTGGACGCGCGATGAGAGTAGCGGGCGCTACTACTGGCACCGCTTCTTTGCCAGCCAGCCGGACCTGAACTTCGATAACCCCCGGGTGGTGGAGGAGCTGCTGTCTGCCGCGCGGTTCTGGCTGGATCTGGGCGTGGACGGTTTCCGGGTGGACGCCGTGCCCTACCTGATTGAGCGCGAGGGCACCAACTGCGAGAACCTGCCTGAAACGCACGCCATCCTGAAAAAAATGCGCCGCATGGTGGACGACGAGTACCCGGGGCGCCTGCTGCTGGCCGAGGCCAACCAGTGGCCCGAAGAGGTGGTGGAATACTTCGGCACGGACGAGGACCCCGAGTTCCACATGTGTTTCAACTTCCCGGTGATGCCCCGGCTGTACATGAGCCTGAAAAAGGAGGACACCACGTCCATCCGCGAGATCATGGGCCGCCTGCCGCAGATTCCCCGATTTGGCCAGTGGGCCACTTTCCTGCGCAACCACGACGAGCTGACGCTGGAAATGGTGACCGATGAGGAGCGCGCCTTCATGTACGCCGCCTACGCGCCGGACACCCGCATGAAGATCAACGTGGGGATTCGCCGCCGGCTGGCGCCGCTGCTGGACAACGACCGCCGCCGCATTGAACTGCTGACCACCGTGCTGCTGGCCCTGCCGGGCAGCCCCATCCTGTACTACGGCGACGAGATCGGCATGGGCGACGACCTGAGCCTCGCGGACCGCAATGGCGTGCGCACCCCCATGCAGTGGAACGCGGGCATGAGCGGCGGCTTTTCCACCGCGTGGCCGTCCGACTGCTTTTTTCCGCCGATCAGCGATCCGGTGTACGGCTTTGGCCGCGTGAACGTGCAGAGCCAGGAGCGCGACCCCAGCAGCCTGCTGAAATGGACTGCCCGGCAACTGGAACTGCGCCGCGCCCATCCCGCCTTTGCCCACGGCGAGCTGCAATTCGTGGACACCGATAACCCCGCCATCCTGGCCTTTACCCGCACCACCCCGGACGAAACCCTGCTGATCGTGAGCAACTTCGCCGCCAGTGCCCAGGCCGCGCACCTGGACCTGGGGGCGTACCTGGGCCGCGCCCCGGTCACGCTGGCGGGCGGCAGCCACTTTCCCGCCGTGACCCAGGCGCAGTACCCCATGATTCTGGGCAAGTACGACCATTACTGGCTGCGCCTGAACTGAGGGGCGTTGAGGGGAGATGGGTGATGGTTGATGGAGGGGACCCGCACTTTTGACAGTGCGGGTCCCCTTTTTCGCCTGGAGGTTTACCCTTTGAGCTTCTGGGTCACTTCTACCAGCCGCCGGGCCTGGTGGGCGATGCTGGCGCGGTCCTCGGGGGAGAGCGGCTGGCCACCAGCAGTCACGCTGGCGCCGTAGGGATTGCCGCCCGAGGCGAAGATCACGGGGTCGGTGTAGCCGGGAGGTACCAGGATGCAGCCCCAGTGCATGGCCATCACATACAGCGTTTGCAGGGTGGTTTCCTGGCCGCCGTTGGGGTTCTGGGCGCTGGTCATGGCACTGAAGGTCTTGTTGGCCAGTTTGCCACTGCCCCACAGGCCGCCCAGCGTGTCTATGTACGCGCGAATCTGGCTGGCGGCGCCGCCAAACCGGGTGGGGCTGCTGAACAGAAAGGCGTCGGCCCATTCCAGGTCGGCCGCAGAGGCGGTGGGCACGCCGGCCATGCGCTCCTGCTGCGCTTTCCAGGCGTCCTGGGTGTCAATGACCGCCTGCGGCGCCGTTTCGGCCACCTTCAGCAGCCGCACCTCGGCGCCTGCGGCCTGGGCCGCCTCGGCCGCCGCCTGGGCCATGGCGTGGTTGGTGCCGTAGGTGGAGTAGTAGACAATGGCCAGCTTCACCGGGGTAGGGGAGGTCATGCCCAAGGGTAAGCGGCCTAATGGCTTCATGTTAAATGAATTAAGAAAAAGGTAAGGGCCGGGTGGCCCCTCAGATCGCTGTCCAGTGCCTACACCCGCACGATGACCCGGGCGCCGTCGTCTTCCAGGTGCACAGTGTCAATAAAGCGCACCACGCGTGTGGCGTAGCCCATCACCAGCGTGTGGGTGCGGGCTCCGCCGCCAAAGCGCCGCACGCCGCTGAGCAGCTCGCCATAGGTGATGCCCGTGGCGCTGAAGACCATCTGTTTGCCAGGGGCAAGGTCGTTGGTCTTGTAGACGCGCTTTTCATCCACGCCCATGGCCCCGAAGCGCTCGCGCATGGCGTCGTCCTCGGCGATAAAGCGGCCCTGGATCTCGGCGCCCAGGCACTTCATGGCTGCCGCCGACAGCACCCCTTCGGGCGCCCCGCCCGAACCCATCAGGGCGTGAACGCCGGTGCCGCGCACGCCCACCTGCAGGCTGGCCACCACGTCGCCGTCGCCAATGAGCTTCACGCGGGCGCCCGCTGCGCGCACCCGGCGAATCAGGTCCGTGTGCCGCTCGCGGTCCAGAATGGTGATCATCAGATCGTCCACGTCGCGCTCTAGGCTCTGGGCCAGCACGTTCAGGTTGGCTTCCACCGGCCAGTCCAGGTTGACCTTGCCCGCAGCGGGGGGCGGCACCACCAGCTTGTCCATGTAGCAGTCCGGCGCGTGCATCAGGCCGCCGCGCTCGGACAGGGCGATGACCGCCAGTCCGTTGGGCAGGCCCTTGGCCGTCACCGAGGTGCCCTCCACCGGGTCCACGGCGATGTCCACCTCGTACTGCCCGGCGCCCACCTTCTCCCCGATGTACAGCATGGGGGCCTCGTCCATCTCGCCTTCCCCGATGACCACGGTGCCGCGAATGTCCAGCGAATTCAGCAGCTCACGCATGGCCTCGGTGCCGGCGCCGTCCACCGCGTTCTTGTCGCCCATACCCATCCAGCGGCTGGCTGCCAGCGCCGCGCCCTCGGTCACCCGCGCCGTTTCCAGCACCAGGGCATGTTCAAAATGATTGGAATCCACGCGCGCCTCGGGGCCGCCCTTCCGCTTGACCGTCATGCCCCGAAGCTAACACGGGGCAAAAAAAATCCCCTCTGGGAGCGATTCCAGGGCGGGGAAAAGGACGCAGTTTTTCGGCCCCCGTCTCTGAGAGGTGGACGGGACTTAGGCTGCAATTGACCTCTCACTCCTGACGGAAGAGGGTCGGCACCCCCCTCCTTGGCCCCTGTCTTTTAAAAAGGAGAACCTTCTGGGCCGCGCCAAGACGTCTTGCCCCTGTACCGCCCGGGTCCAGACGGAGCCGTCGAACGTGGCCCCACCCGCTCGGGGGCGGCCCCTCGCTCATCTTGGTTCGGTGACGTAGGCTCACTCGCTCTTGGGCGCGCAGCGCGCGGGCGTGAGGCGATAGGCGGAGAAAGGCCACGGCGTACACAGCGGGACGAAGGAAGGCCGCCCCACACCGTCAGTCAACGGCCGAGCGCAGCGCCGCTCCCCCCTGCCCCTTTGTGGGAGGGGGCTGGGGGGTGGGGCAAACCCGGAGCAGCACCCCCCCTACCGCAACACCCCCGCCCAAACCAGAATCCCCCACAGAATCACCGGAATCGCCAGCGACCCGGCGATCAACTTGAACAGGCGCCACCAGTCGTTCAGAAATTCCTTCATGGCATCCCGCAGGCTAGCAGCACCGGCCCGCGCGCAGTGCAAGCGCCTTCACGCTGTCTTACCCCAGCGCCGCCCGGGTGGGCAGCCCTGCGTAGACTGGGCCCCATGACGATCAGCGACCTGGCCGGAAAACGCGCCCCACAACGCCTGCTGACGAACATTCCCCGCCTCGTGGCCCACTACTACGAAACCCGCCCGGACCCCACCGACCCCCTGCAGCGGGTGGCCTTTGGCACCAGTGGGCACCGGGGCAGCAGCCTGGGCGGCACCTTCAACGAAGCGCACATTCTGGCCATTGCCCAGGCGGTGGCGGAATACCGCGCCGCCGCTGGCATCACGGGGCCGCTGTACATGGGCCTGGACAGCCACGCGCTGTCTGAACCCGCCTGGATGAGCGCGCTGCAGGTGCTGGCGGCCAACGGCGTGCAGGTGCGCGCCCAGGCCGGAGCCCTGACCGCCACGCCCCTGATCAGCCACGCGATTCTGGAACACAACCGCCGGGACAACTCTGCAGAATCCAGCGCCGGGCAGGCCGACGGCATTGTCATCACGCCCAGCCACAACCCCCCGCAGGACGGCGGGTTCAAATACAACCCGCCCAGCGGCGGCCCCGCCGACACTGATGTGACGGGCGCCGTGCAGGCCCGCGCCAACGCCATCCTGGAACGTGAGCTGCGGGACGTGCGCCGCCTGAGCCTTGAAGACGGCCTGAATGCGCTCGAAGATTTCGACTTCCTCACGCCCTACGTGCGCCAGTTGCCCGAGGTGATTGACCTGGACGCCATCCGCGAGAGTGGCGTGCGGATCGGCGTGGACCCGCTGGGCGGCGCCAGCCTGCCGGTGTGGGAGCGGATTGCCGAGGAGTACCGCCTGAACCTGACGGTGGTGAACCATGACATGGACCCGCGCTTTGCCTTCATGAGCGTGGACCGCGACGGCAAGATCCGCATGGACTGCTCCAGCCCCTACGCCATGGCCGGGCTGCTGGCGCTGAAAGGTGACTTTGATGTGGCGGTGGGCAACGACCCCGACGCCGACCGCCACGGCATCGTGACCCCGGCTGGCCTGATGAACCCCAACCACTACCTCGCCGTGATGATTGACTACCTGTTCACCCACCGCCCCGGCTGGCGCCCGGACGCCGCCATTGGCAAGACCCTGGTGAGCAGCGCCCTGATTGACCGGGTAGGCGCGGGCCTGGGCCGGCGCGTGGTGGAGGTGCCGGTGGGCTTCAAATATTTCGTGCAGGGGCTGCTGGACGGCTCGCTGGGCTTTGGCGGCGAGGAATCCGCCGGGGCCAGCTTCCTGCGCCGCGACGGCCGGGCCTGGAGCACCGATAAAGACGGCATCATCCCGGGGCTCCTGGCGGCCGAGATGACGGCCGTGACTGGCCGGAGCCCCGCCGAGCACTTCGCCGCCCTGAGCGCCCGCTACGGCGAAACCGCCTACGACCGCCAGGACGCCCCGGCCACGCCCGAGCAGAAGAAGGTGCTGGGCAGCCTCAGCCCCGAACAGGTAAGCGCCACCACGCTGGCCGGCGATCCGATTACCGCGCGCCTCACGCGGGCGCCGGGCAACGGGGCAGCGATTGGGGGCCTGAAGGTCACCACCGACCAGGCGTGGTTCGCCGCCCGCCCCAGCGGCACCGAGGACGTGTACAAGATTTACGCCGAGAGCTTCCGGGGCCCCGAGCATCTGGCGCAGGTGATGGCTGAGGCCCGCGAGGTGGTGGCGGCGGCACTGGGCGAGGCGTAAGCCCCACGCCCCACGGCATTCCGGGTCACCTGTCTCTGGCGCGGCCAGCCGGCAAACCATACCGTCGGGTATGGAACTTCAGACGGGATGGCAGGGACTCGCAGTGCTGGGCCTCAGCGGGGTCGGGCTGCTGCATGTGATCTGGGGACTGGGCTCCCCCTGGCCGGCCCGCAGCCCTGAGGCACTGGCCCGCGCAGTGGTGGGGAACATGGCGGGCGGCCTGCCCGGCGCGGGGCCCTGTCTGGTGGTGGCCGCGCTGCTGTTCGTGGCCGCCTTGCTGGTGGCCTGGGCCCCCCAGGGCCCGGCCATAGCGCGGCTGGGCGCGGGACTGGTGGGCGCCACGCTGCTGGCCCGGGGCCTGGGCGGCTTTCTGATGCCGGTGCTCTCGCCGGGTTTCCGGGCCCAACCATTTCAGACCTGGAATGCCTGGCTGTACTCGCCCCTGTGTGTGGTGCTGGGCCTGGGGGCGCTGCAAAGCCTGCGCTGAGGCTGGTTCAGGGTGGAGGGAAGAAGGCGGCAGAGGCGAGCGAGTTGGCTGTAGCCCTGTTCCTGTGATGAACCGGGAATGAGCGCAGCGCTTCAACGCTCTCCAGGCCCTCAGAAAGCTGCGGCAGCTCTCTGCCCCTCTCATGGACGCTGCAAGCAGTGTCAGTGGGCAGTGAGGAATTTCCCGCCCTGCACGGGCCCCCGCTGCCCTGACGCCAGCCTCATGAAAAGGAGCCTGGGGTCAGTAAGTTTTATGTGAGCACCCTCCAACTATCGTTTCTCCACGTTAACGGTTTGCCTGAACCGTCCGACAGGAGGAACCTCGATGGAACACAGTGGCATGCTCCACCATACGTGGAACAGTTCGTATATTGCGCTCTCGTTTCTGATTGCCGCGCTGGCCTCGTACATCTCGCTGGAGCTGGCCGGGCGCGCGGGGCGAAACCTGCGCAATGCGGCCAACCGCTTCTGGCTGGTGGCGCAGGCGCTGGTGCTGGGCTACGGCATCTGGGCCATGCACTTTGTGGGCATGCTGGCGTTTGAAGTCAAGGCCGCCGTGCAGTTCAATGCCCTGCTGACCGGGGTGTCTGGGCTGGCCGCCGCCCTGTTCATGTACCCGGCCCTGCTGATTCTGCACAGCGGCACCTTCAACCTGCGCCGCTTGGCTGGCGCGGGCAGCGTGGCGGGCCTGGGCATCGTGGTGATGCACTACCTGGGCATGTACGCCTTCCGCGTGCCGGGCACCACTGTGGACCTGGCGTGGCTGCCCCTGATCGGCTCGCTCCTGATCGCCGTGGGCGCCAGCATGGCCGCGCTGTTCCTGTTTCACCGGCTCTCGGGCCAGTGGCGCACCCAGCAGAGCCGCCTGAAGGTCGTGGGCCTGCAGATGGCCGCTTCCGCCGTGATGGGCGTGGCAATCATCGGCATGCACTACACCGGCATGGCCGCCCTGAAATACCGTGTGGCCGACGAACTGGCCCTGGGCGCGGCGGCCGCTGGCGCCGATACCTCCCTGCTGGGCCTCGTGGTGAGCGTGGTGTCGTTCCTGCTGCTGGGGCTGGCCGTGACCAGCATCTTCATGGACGCCGGACGCGGCGGTGACCTGGACGAACTGGACTTCGACGCAGCCAGCACCGGCGCCGCTGCCGACTGAGCCCGGCCCCCCTGCCCCCCCCCACGCTGACTTCTGAAAGGACTGAATTTCTATGGCACGAATCCTGATTGTTGATGACTCTCCCGCCGACCTCAAGTTTCTGGAAACCGCCCTGGGCACTCGCCAGCACCACGTCACGGCCCTGGGTGACCCGGCCCAGGTGGAAGCGGTGGCCGAACAGGTGCGCCCCGAGCTGCTGATGGTGGACGTGGTGATGCCCGGCCGCAACGGCTACGAGGTGGTGCGCGGCCTGCGCAAGCAGCCCGGCATGGAGAACCTGAAGGTCGTGTTTGTGTCCAGCAAGGGCAACGAAACCGACGTCAAGTGGGGCCTGCGCCAGGGCGCCGACGACTACCTTGTCAAGCCCTACACCCCCGAACAGCTGCACAGCGTGGTGCAAAGGCTGATCGGCTGATGATGGGCGCGCTGCTCGTCCGGGTGCAGGGGGAGCGGTTTGCCCTGCCCCTGTCGGGGGAGCAGGCGATTGCCGAACTGGGTCCGGTCTCGCCCCTGCCGCACGGCGAGCCGCTGCTGCGGGGCCTGACCACCCTGCAAGGCCGCGCGGTGCCCCTGCTGGATCTGGCCCCGCTTCTGGGCACCCCCGGGACCGGCGAAGAGGGCCGCCTGATGGTGCTGACCAGTGTGGAGGGCGACCGCGTGGCCCTGCTGGTCAATGAGGTGTACGGCGTGACCAGCCTGCCCAGCCCGCCGCCCAGCACCGCCCTGCTGATTGACATGCCCGGCGGACCGCTGCTGAACACCGCCACGCTGGCCCGCGAACTGCGCGCTTCTCTCGGTTCCTGATTTCCGCCCCCCACCTGCCCCGCCCCGGAGGCCCCCCATGCAAACCACCCTTCCGTCCCGGACCACCCGAATCACCCGCGCCATGCGCAACAGAAATGCCCAGCGTATCGGCTGGCTGGGGCAGCTGCGCGTGGGGCAAAAGCTCTCGCTGGCCGCGCTGGCCTTCGGTCTGCCGATCACGGCGCTGGTGGGCACGCTGCTGGTGGAGCAGCAAAAAGACATCACCGTGGCGCAGCGCGAGCTGGACGGGATTACCCAGTTTGCGCCGCTGCGGGACATCAACGCGAACCTCGCCACCTTCGTGGACCGCGCGCTGAGTACCGACGCCGCCGGCGCCGAGCAGGCCGCTGCCGCCGTGGATAAGGCCATTGACCAGCTGGAAGCCCAGGTGGCCCCCGAGTACCGCGAGCGCGTGCAGGCCCTGCGCCGCGACTGGAAGATCCTGCCCGACTCCATTGGCACCCAGCCGGATCTGGCCGTGCTGCAGACCTACGGCCAGCTGCTCTCGACCTACCAGCGCGACCTGAGCGAGGACCTGCTGACCCAGTCGGGCCTGGTGCTGGACCCCGAGCCCGATTCGTTCTTCCTGATGGAAGCCTCGCTGCGCAACCTGCCCAGAATGTCCACGCTGCTGAACCTCGCGTACCTGACCGTGGAAGCGGGCAACCGCGAGCCCGGCGACGACGCGGCGTACCTGAACGTGCTGCGCGACCTGAACGTGCAGCTGCTCGAAAGCGTCTCGGCCTACAACACCAGCGTGGAGCGCGCGGTGCGTTACAACCCCGCCCTGAAGCCGGTGGGCGAGGCCGCACAGAAGCTCAGCGACGCCGTGACGCCAGCCGTGGCTGATCTGGGCGCGGCCATTGAGGCCGGCAGCCTGAAGCCGGTGAACGTGAGCACCATTCAGGGCGACGCGCTGCTGCAGGTGTCGGCCTCGTTCAACGGGGGCGTTAAGACCCTGGCCGGGCTGCTGCAAGACCGCGTGGACCGCACCGAGCGGGCCCGTCTGCTGACCCTGGCGGCCATTATCGGCGCGCTGGTGCTGGCCTTTACCCTGCTGATCCGGCTGTCGCGCTCCATTGTCAAGCCGCTCTCGGAGCTGACGCGCGCCAGCCGCGCGGTGTCGCAGGGCGACCTGAACGTGCAGGTGCCGGTGCAGACCCGCGACGAGCTGGGCTTCATGGCCCACACCTTTAACGGCGCCGCCGCGCAGCTGCGCGAGAACGAAGTCAAGAACCGCATGGAGCGCGAGGAAGCGCAGAAGCTGCAGGCCAACATTGGCAACTTCCTGGACGTGACCATGGACATCGCCGGCGGCGACCTGACCCGGCGCGGCGTGGTGTCCGAGGACGTGCTGGGCAACGTCGTGGACTCGATCAACGTGATGGTGGACGAGCTGGGGGCCGTGCTGGGTGAAGTGCAGAAAGCCTCGCAGTCGGTGTCGAGTGCCAGCCGCGACATGCTGGGCACCACCGACCAGATTGTGCAGGGCGCCGACACCACCACGACGGAAACCCGCCGCGTGGCCGAGCAGGTGCGCGCCGTGACCGAGGGCTTCCGCGAGATGGCCGAGGCCGCGCAGCAAAGCGCCGAATCTGCCCGTCAGGCACTGGAAGCCTCGCAGCAGGGCCGCGAGGCGGTGCTGGGCACCCTGGACGGCATGCAGAACATCCGCCGCGAGGTGCAGGGCGTCTCCAAGCGCATCAAAACGCTGGGCGACCGCTCCCTGGAAATTCAGGAAATCGTGGACACCATCTCCCGCCTGTCCAGCCAGACCAACCTGCTGGCGCTGAACGCCTCGATTGAGGCCGCTGGTGCAGGGGCAGCGGGCAGCCGCTTCGCCATCGTGGCCGATGAAGTGCGCAAGCTGGCCGACTCCTCGGCGCAGGCCACCGCCCGCATCGCCAGCCTGATTCGCACGGTGCAGCTGGAGATCACGGAAGTGGTCGCCAGCGTGGAAGACGGCACCCGCGAGGTGGAACAGGGCTACCGCGTGGCCGCCTCGGCCGGGGAGCGCATCGAGCAGCTGGGCAAACTGGCCGCCGAGTCCGCACAGTTCGCCGAGCGCATCAACGCCGCCACCACCGAACAGGTGCGCAGCGTGGAGCAGGTGAAAGAGGCCGTCGAGCAGATCGGTCAGGTGGCCGAGCAGTCGCACGAGAGCGTGCAGCGTGGCCGTGACGCCGCGCAGCGCCTGCAGCACCTCGCGCAGAACCTGCTGCAGGGCCTGTCGCGCTTCAAGATTCCCACGGACTGAGTCTTTTCGGCGCTGGCGTGCCGTCCCCCTGCTCCGTGCAGGAGCGCGCACGCCAGCCCGAAGCCTCTGAGTCGCTCCCCGCTCACCGCCCCAGTTGTCGCCCCAGCACCAGCCAGCGAGGTTTACCGCCATGACGCAGCCCCACACCCCGGTCACCCTGGACGCGGACCTGACCGCCACGTACCTGCAGGATGCCCGCAGCGTCGTGGCGGGCCTGGAGGACGCCACCGTGGACCTCTGGGTGCCCGACGCCCGCCCGGCCGCCATGGAGCGGCTGTGGGTGCTCAGCCACCGCCTGCACGGCACCGCCGCCCTGTACAGCCACCCCCAGACCGCCGCCCTGGCCGCCCTGATGGAGCGCCTGATGGAAGGCCGCGCCAGCCTGGGTGAAGCGGCAGTGCAGCCCCTCACCGAGATTATCGAGCGCATGGTCACGTGCCTCAGCGCCGCCCTGGACCGCGTGGAAACGGGCCGGGGCGAGGGCGAGGTGGGGCTGCACTTTGCCGAACTCTCGGGGCCCGCTTACGTCACCGAGTTCCTGAAGACGCAGCCCTTTCGCCTGGAGGCCCGCTCCAGCCAGCAGGGTGAGCGCGAAGAAGCCTTTGCGGTTACCAACGCCGAGATCTGGGAAGACTTCGGGCCCGAAGCCTCGGACCTGATGACCCTGCTGCGCGCCGGCCTGCACGCCGAGTCCCCGGACCTGGCCGCGCTGTTCCGCGCCGCGCACACCCTCAAGGGGTCCAGCGCCATGGTGGGCCTGGCGCCCCTGGCCGATGTGGGCCACGCCATGGAAGACCTGCTGGGCGCCGCCCGCGAGGACGCGGTGACCATTGAGCGCGCCCTGCCGCTGCTGGATGACGGCCTGAATCTGGCCGGCGCCGTGCTGGCCCACGCCGAGGGCCGCGCCGAGGATCCCGGCGAGCGCGTGCCGCTGTACCGCAATATGGTCGCGGCCCTGCTGGCCGGCCAGGACGTGACCCTCACGGCCCCGGAGGCCGCCGAGAATGCCGCCCCGGCCGCCGCCCCCGAGCGCCTGAGTGTGCGCGTGGACAGCGCCCGCCTGGACGGCATGCTGGACGACGTGGCCGGACTGGTGGCCACGCGCGCGCGCCTCAACGGCCTCTTTCTGCGCCAGCAGCAGGTGGCCGCCAGCCTGGACGCCGCCCACGAGCGGGTGCAGCGCACGGTGCGCGACTTTGAAGAGCGCTACCTGAACCCGCACCTGCAGATGGGCGCGGCCAGCGAGGGGGCGCAGACCACCTCGGCGCAGGCCGCCCGCGACGGCCAGCTGCAAGACCGCCTGAGCGACTTCGGGGCCCTGGAGCTGGACACCTACGACGACCTGAACATCCTGGCGCGCGCCGTGACCGAGCTGAGCGCCGACCTTGTGGAGGTGCGCGCCCAGACCGCCCAGACCATCAGCGTGCTGGGCGACGAGGTGACGGCGCTGGAAAAACTGACCCGCCAGCTGCGCGTGGAACTCAGCCGCGCCCGGCTGGTGCCGCTGTCGCGCGTGACGGCCCCGCTGCACCGCTGGGCCTCGCGCCGGGGCGACCTGACCCTGACCATCGAGGGCGAGGACAGCCTGCTGGACGCCCAGCACGCCGGGCCCCTGGGCGAGGCGCTGCTGCACCTGCTGACGAACGCGGCGGTGCACGGCGGCGAGGGCGAGGCTGCCCGCGTGGCGGCTGGCAAGCCCGCCCTGCTGAACATTCAGGTGAGCGCGGGCGTGACTGACGGCCAGCTGCATGTGACGGTGCGCGACGACGGCAAGGGCCTGAACTTTGACGCCCTGCGCGCCCGCGCCCTGCAGTCTGGCCACGCCAGCGCCGGGGAACTGGCAGGCTATACCGATGAGCAGACCGCGCAACTGGTGTTCCTGCCGGGCCTGAGCACCGCGCAGCAGGTGACGCAGGAAGCCGGGCGCGGCGTGGGCATGGACGCCGTGCGCGAGGCCATTGCCCGCATGGGGGGCCGCGTGAACCTGCAAAGCCGCCCCGGCCGGGGCACCACCGTGCGCCTGCAGGTGCCGGTGGCCCAGCAGATCACCGACGTGCTGGTGATGAAGGTGGGCACCGTGCGCGTGGCCGTGCTGGCCACCCAGCTGCAGGGCATGAGCGCCCTGGACGGTCAGGCCCCAGAGGGGAGCCTGGACCTGGGCGCGGCGTGGGGCGAGGCCCCGGCCCGCCAGCGTTACCTGGCCCGTCTGTCCCTGCCCGGGGGCGGTACCCTGGGCGTGATCGTGGATGAATTCCTGAGCCTGGAAGAAATCGTGCTGCGCCCGGCGGGCAACCTGCTGGGGGGCCTGGACTACCTCATGGGCATGACCACCCTGATGGACGCCAGCGGGCAGGCGTACCCGGTGGCGGTGCTGGACCCGGCTGGCCTGAGCCGCCTGCAGGCCCGGCCCCGGCGGGTGCGCGCGGCGGCCCCCGTGGCCGCCCAGGCGCATGTGCTGCTGGTTGACGACAGCCTGAGCGTGCGCCGCCATGTGGGGCGCACCCTGGAACGCGCGGGCTTCACCGTGACCACCGCGCACGACGGCCAGGACGCCCTGGAGCGCCTGCTGGCCGGCCTGAAGGCCGACCTCGTGCTGAGCGACCTGGAAATGCCCCGTATGAACGGCTTTGAACTGCTGCGCGCCCTGCGCGCCGCCCCCGAACACGCCGCCCTGCCGGTGGTCATGATGACCACCCGCGCGGGCGAGAAACACCAGCAGCTGGCCATGGAACTGGGCGCCAACGATTACCTTGCCAAACCGGCCGAGGAGCGGCTGCTGCTGCGGCGCCTGACCGCGCTGCTGCCCGGCCGCGCGGAGGTGCAGGCGTGAGCCCCGATCCGTCGGCCGGCTGCCTGGTGGTCTCGCCTCAGCTCTCGCGCGCCCTGTCGCACGCCGCCCTGATTGAGGTGGCGGGCATGAGCGCGGCCACAGCGGCGGGCGGCCTGCACGCCCTCACCCAGATTGAGCGCGAGCGTCCCCCGCTGGTGGTTATTGACCCGGCGCTGGATGACCTGAGCCCGGCCGACCTGCACGAGATTCTGCGCGACGACCCGGCCAGTGCCGAGACCGTGGTGCTGATTCCCGGCGCCCAGCTGCCAGGGCGCTACGGCGGGCCCTTTGACGTGGTGGTGCCGGCTGGCCTGACCGCTCCCGAGGGGCTGGCCCGCGCCCTGGCGCGCATGCCGGGGCTCAGTGCGCCCACCTGGGACGACCCGGAGGCGGCGGCCCTGGAAGGGCAGCTGAGCGACCTGGGCCTGACCGACGTGCTGCTGTGCGCGCAGGACCTGCAGCTCTCGGGGCTGCTGCTGGTGCATCTGGGGGCGCAGCCCGCGCACCTCGTGCTGCGCCGGGGCGAAATTATTGACGCCGAATGCGGCGCGCGCGCTCCCACGCAGGCCGTGCCCTTCCTGCTCAGTGTCCGCGCGGAAGGCGACTTCCGTTTTCACCTTCTTTCTCCCGACGCCCTGGACGGTTACCCCCGGCAGATCACCCTGCCCACCGCCCGGCTTCTGATGGAGGCGGCCGTGCATGTCGACCATGCCCACGCCGCCGATCCGCTTGCGTCCGCCCTGGAGGCCTCATGAATCCGTCTGATCTCACTGACCCGCAGAACCCCACCACCGTGCTGGTGGTGGACGACAGCGTCAGCGTCCGCAAAGCCCTGGAGCGCATTCTGGCTCCGCAGGGCTTTGCCGTGCGCATGGCCGACAGCGCCGAGAGCGCCCTGAATACCCTTGACCCCATGCCCGACATGATCCTGGCCGACATCCTGATGCCCGGCATGAGCGGCCTGGAACTCACGCGCATCCTGGGCGACCGGGGCGTGACCATTCCCATCATGCTGATGAGCGGCATCGTGGATGACGTGACCCAGCGCGACGCCCAGTCAGCCGGTGCCTGCGGCGTGCTGCGCAAGCCCTTTACCCCCGGTGAACTGCTGCCCGCCATTGAGCCCCATCTGCGCGCGGCGCTGGCTGCCCGGGTCCCGGCGGCGTCCGGGGCGGCACCTGTAAGCAGCGCGCCTTCCCCCAGCGCGCCCGCCGAAACAGGGCCTCTGGCGGGGCTGGCACAGGTGCCCGGCGTGCATGGCGCAACCCTGTACGGCGAGGACGGCACGGTGACCGCCCAGACGGGCGCGGCCCTGCCCGAAGCCTTTGGCATGTACGCCCGCTTTCTGCTCACAGCGGCGAATGTGGGCGGTGCCCACGTGAGCCAGGGCGACCTGGGTCACCTGAGCCTGAACTACGGCGGCGCCTCGGTGCTGCTGCTGCCCCACGGCGCGGGCCAGCTGGCCTGCGTGGTCTCGGGGCCGGACGTGGCCGGCGCGGTGCTGGGCTGGCGGGCTTCACAGCAGAACTAAGTAGCTCGCTGTTGATCTTTAGATCAACCGAGCGGAGCGAGTATCGAAAAAAGGACGTTGCACCGGGAGTGGAGACTTTGCGGTGCTCTCCTGCAAAGTCGTAACGTGAGGTGCAACGTACTTAGGCAGCTATGGGCTATGAGCCATGGGCTTTGGGGATTTACTCCATGGCCCATGGCTCAAAGCTCATAGCCTGTAGCCCACTTTTCCTGAGTCTGGTCATGTTAACCTGAGCACCGGAGGCCCGGCCCCTGCCCCACAGGCAGCGGTGCCCGGCGAGAAACGAGCCATGGATTACTACGAACTGCTGGGCGTGGCGAGCACCGCAAGCGCCGATGAGATCAAGTCCGCCTACCGGAAACTGGCCCTCAAGTACCACCCCGACCGCAACAAGGAGGCCGGGGCCGCCGAGAAATTCGCGCAGATCAACGAGGCGTACGCGGTCCTGAGCGACGCCGAGAAGCGCGCGCACTACGACCGCTTTGGCAGCGCGCCGGGCGCCGGAATGCCCGGCGGCGATCCGTTTGGCGGCATGGGCGGCGCCGGGTTTGACCCCATGGACATCTTCGAGCAGCTGTTTGGCGGCGCGGTGGGTGGCCGGGGGCGCCGGGGCCCCGCCCGGGGCGACGATCTGGAAACCGAGGCCCACGTCACGCTGGCCCAGGCCCGCGCCGGCGAGGAAATTCAGGTAACTGTGGACCGCCTGACGGGCTGCGAGCATTGCCACGGCAGCCGCACCGAACCCGGGGGCAAGCCCCCCGTGTCCTGCACCACCTGCGGCGGCGCCGGGGCCGTGCGCGCCCAGGCCCGCACCATCTTCGGCGTGGTAGAAACCCAGCAGGCGTGCCCCACCTGCCGGGGCGAGGGCCAGACCATTCAGGACCCCTGCACCGTCTGCCGGGGCCGGGGCCGCACCCTGAAGGGCGAAACGGTCAGCGTGAAGCTGCCGCGCGGCATTGATGAGGGCTACCGCATCCGCGTGAGCGGCATGGGCAACGAGGGGCCCGGCGGCAACGGCGACCTGTACGTGCATATTGAAATGGAGCGCCACCCCGAACTGCGCCGCGAACAGGAACACCTGATTCACACCGCCAAGATCGGCTTTGCCAAGGCGGCGCTGGGCGGGCAGATTCAGGTGCCCACCCTGGACGGTCCCCAGACGGTGGAGGTCAAGGCCGGCACCCAGCACGGCGAACTGCACCGCCTGCGTGGCCAGGGCATGCCCCGGCTGCAGGGAGCGGGCACCGGCGACCTGATCGTGGAATACGACGTGGTGGTGCCCCGGCCCAGCCAGCTGAGCCCCGAAGCGCGCGAGGCCCTGCTGGCCTACGCCCGCGCCGTGGGCGACGAGGTGAACGACCGCCCCGAGGGGTTCCTGGGCAAGGTCGGCAAGATGTTCCGGGGCGAGTAAGCCGGAGCCCGGTTGAACCGCGGGCAACAACGCTGAGCGCCGAGCGGACTGCCTAAGCGGCGCCGTCGAGCGGATCGGAGAGAGGCGCCCTTCCGGGCGTGGCGCCGGCACATCGGCTCTGTGCCGATGTGCCGGCGGAACAGACGGAGCCCGTACCAGTTGGTCAGCGCTTCAGACGACGAGCACGGCACTTTTACCCCTCCTCCAGTGCGGGGAAGGGGGAAAGCTCGCACGGCGAGAGGCTGAGCCCCGGACAGCGGCGACACAGAGGGAGCGAGGCCGCTTGGCCTCTCTCTGCGCCGCGCAAACGTTCTCACCATTGAGCCCAGCCTCCAGGCTGCCCCGGCGCGCCGGTCTACGGCGTGGCCTGCAGCCTGAATTCATCCTTCAGGGCGGCCAGGGCCGCGTGGTAGCCGGCCATGCCGTGAATCCCGCCGCCGGGTGGGGTCGCGCTGGAGCACAGGTAGACCCCTTTCACGGGCGTGCGGTAGGGCGTGGCGCTGGGGACCGGGCGGGCCAGCAGGCCCCACAAGTCGCCCCGGCCGCCGTTCACGTCGCCGCCCTGAAACACCGGGCTGAAGCCCTGCAACTGCGCCGCCGTCGTGCGGGTGCAGGCCAGCACGCGCTCACCAAACCCCGGGGCAAAGCGTTCGAGCTGCGCTTCCACAGCCCCCTGGGCGTCCCCGGCGCTGCCGTTGGGAATGTGGGTGTAGGCCCAGAAGGTGTGCTGCCCGGCGGGCGCGCGGCTGGGGTCAAACAGGGTGTGCTGCGCCGTCAGCACGTAGGGCCGCGCCGGTATGCGCTGGGCGGCCACGGCCTCGGCCGCTGCGATCTCTGGGGCGGGGCCGCCCACATGCACCGTGGCGGCCCGCGCCACCCGGGGGTCCTGCCACGGCACCGGCCCGGAGAGCGCGTAATCAAATTTCTGAATACCGGGACCGTAGCGGAAGCCTTCCAGGGCCGCGCGGTAACGGGCGGGGGCCCGGTCGCCCAGCAGCGCCAGCAGCACGCGGGGACTGCTGTCCACCAGCGTCACCCGGGCCGGAGGCAGGTTGCCGGGGCCGCGCACAGTCACGCCCGTATGTACCTCGCCGCCCAGGTGGCGCAGGTAAGCGTGCAGGGCGTCGGCCAGGGCCTGCGCGCCGCCGGCCGGAAAGGGCCAGCCCACCGCGTGTGCCAGCAGCCCCAGCACCAGCGTCATGGCGGCCGTGCCGGGCGTGGTCAGGGGCAGGGTGGTGTGCGCCGCCAGCCCGGCCCACAGCGCGCGGGCCTGCGGGGTGCGGAAGTGCGTCTGGCTGATCCACGCCGCGCTGGGCAGGCCGCGCAGCCCAAAGCGGGCCAGCAGCAGCGGGTGGCGCGGCACCCGGGGCAGAGGCCGCAGAATGTCCTCCAGCAGCGCCTCATGCTCGCGCACCAGGGGGGCGAACAGCCGCACCCAGGCCGGGCCGTCCGGGCCCAGCCCGGCGGCGGTGGCGTGCAGGTCGCGCTCCAGCAGCGCCGCGCCGCCGGGCAGCGGGTGGGCCACAGGGGCGTCGGGGTGCACCCAGCGCAGTCCAAAGGCGTGCAGGGGCCACTGCCGGAAGGCCGGGCTGGCCACGGCCAGCGGGTGAATGGCCGAACCGTAATCGTGCACGAAGCCCGGCAGGGTCAGCGCGCGGCTTTGCAGACCGCCGCCCACCTGACCGTGCGTTTCGAGCACCTGCACGCGCAGGCCAGCGCGCGCCAGCGTTATGGCCGCTGACAGCCCATTGGGCCCGGCCCCCACGATCACGGCGTCCAGGGTCATGGGCCCCAGCCTACCGGGTCCGGGGCCCTGTCCCTGTTGGGCAGACATTCATGGGCCCTGTTCCCGGCGCGGGCACGCCCGGGCGCCATGACACCTCAGGGGCGGGGCAGGTATGCTGCACAGCGGTCGGCTGGTGGCCCGGTGCTTACGGGCTGCCCCGAAAAACGCCCCTGTGTGTCCGCCCCTGCGCCCCTGCGCTTCTTTCTCTGGAGGATTCTCTCTTGTCCGCCCCCCACCGCGCTCCGTCCGCCCTGCTGCAAAGTCGCCGTTCACCCCTGCTGGTCTTCGCCGGGCAGAGTAACCGTCCGCTGGCGCACGCCATCTGCGACCACCTGGGGGTGCCGCTGGGCGAAAGCACCACCGAGAAGTTCTCCAACGACAACATCATCGTTCACTACGAGCAGTCGCTGCGCGAAGGCGACGTGTTTATCGTGCAGACCTTCTCCACGCCGGTCAGCGACTCGATCATGGAACTGATGCTGATGATTGACGCGGCCAAGAGCGCCAGTGCCGGGCGGGTCACGGCGGTTATTCCCTACTACTCCTACGCGCGCAGTGACAAGAAGGACAACCCCCGCATCTCCATCGCCGGGCGTCTGATTGCCGACCTGCTGCAGGAAGCCGGCGCCGACCGCATTCTGACCATGACCCTGCACGCTCCGCAGGTGCACGGCTTTTTCAAGGTGCCGGTGGATCACCTCTCGGCGGACGTGGTGCTGGCGCAGCATTTCAAGAAGTCGGTGCCGGACGCCCACAACGGCGTGGTGCTGGCCCCCGACGCCGGCAGCATCAAGCGCGCGTCCCAGATTGCCCGGCGCCTGGATTCGGGCCTTGCCATGATTGACAAGGAGCGCCTGTCCGACACCGAGGTGCGCCCGCGCGCCCTGATCGGGGACGTGGACGGCAAGACCGTGTTTATTGTGGACGACGAGATCAGCACGGCCGGCAGCCTCGTGGAAACGGTCAACATTGCGCGCAGCATGGGGGCCAAGGACGTGTACGTGGCCGTCACCCACGGCGTGTATACCGGCCCGGCCATCCAGCGCATTGCCGCCCTGAATGTCACGCAGGTGGCCAGCACGAACACGGTGCTGGTGCCCCAGAGCAAGATTGACAACGCGGGTGGCCGCCTGGCCGTGCTGGACGTGGCGCCGCTGTTTGCCAACGCCATTGTCAACATCCACACCGGCGCGAGCGTGAGCACGCTGTTCAGCTGAGGCCAGAAGGAAAGGCGCCGGGGCAGAGGGTTGCTCCGGCGCCTTTCTGTGGCTGGGTTCTCCCTGCCTCTGGATCTCTGCAGGTCAGAGACGCGTCGAGGTCGGCTCACCTCTGCCCTGGTCTGAGCCTGCCCTGGCGTAGGCTGGCCTTATGGGTGGCCATTTGTGGTGGTACGTCGAGCCTTACGAACCTGATATTGCCGCCGTCCTGGAACGCGTGCAGCGGCGCGAGTTCCAGGCGGGGCGCTACTCGCCCGTCATCATGTTTCCCGACTTTCCGGTAACGCCAGATTCCCCCGCGCCTGGGCCAGCGCACGCCACCAGAGAAGAGGCCATTGAGGCGGCAGACGCGGAGGGCACCCGCACCATCCTGGATGTGCCCGGCCTGGCCCAGAGCCCGGAAGACTGGGGGATGCACCCCCTGAGCAACGAGCAGTTGGAAGCGCTTTTCGGCACCGCGCAGCCCACGCTGGAACAGATCGAGACCTGCGATGAACTGACCGACCCCATTGGCCGGGGCGAGAGTCTGTATGTGGTGGCCTACGCGGCGGGGCAGCCCACACACCTGTACTTTGTGGGCTACTCCTACGACTGAAGAGGGACGCACGGTGAGCCCCGGCAGGATACAACTGGAGCCATGAACATCCTGGGCTGGCTGTTGGGGGGCGCCGCAGCATTTGGGCTGGCCCTGGGCATGATGGCAGTGCGCGGTCCGCTGGCGCTGGTCCTCGCCGGTGCTGGGGGCGGCGCCGCCCTCGTGACCCTGCTGCCGCTGCTGACCGCGGACCGCTTCAGCCGGAGCTTCGGGCTGGCGTACCTGATGGCTGGGCTGGTGGCTACTGGGGTGGCGGCCCTGCCACGTGCGCTGGCCGCGGGTGGGGCCTCGCCGGGCCGCGAGCTGACGGCGCTGGGGCTAGGGATGGCCCTGGTGGCTGGGCTGCTGCTGGTGGGTGTGGAGCTGGACCGGCTGCTGGCGGCCCTGCTACCCGGCGAGACCAAAGCGCAGATATCGGCGGGGCTTCCCGGCGGGCTGCTGGTCGGGGCCCTGCTGGGGCTGATCGCCGGATTCTGGCGGCGCTGACCCCAACCTTCAGAACTCCACTGCAAACCCTAAAGGTCATTTCAACCGCGCCCAGCGCGCAAATTTCTACAATGGCTCTGTGGCGGGCTGGGCTGGCCGATTCAGGCGGCCCACCCTGAAGGAGACCCATATGGACTGGAAAAATTTGCCCGGGAGTGGGGGCGGGATTGATGATCGGCGCGGCGGCGGCCTGCCTGGGGGCGGCATCGCCGTGGGCGGGGTGGGTGGCCTGATCATCGCCCTGATCGCCATGTTCTTCGGGGTCGACCCTGGCGCCATTCTGGGCGGCGGGCAGCAGACGGCCCCTCAAACCCAGTCGGGGGCCGCGCCCAGTGCCAACGACGAGGAATACCAGTTCGTGGACCGGATTCTGGGCAGCACCCATCAGGTCTGGAGCCAGGTGTTTCAGGAGGCGGGCCGCACCTACACCAAGCCGCCCCTGGTGCTGTACACCCGGGGCACCACCAGCGGCTGCGGCCAGGCCAGCAGCGCGGTGGGCCCTTTCTACTGCCCGGCTGATAACGGCATCTATCTGGACACCAGCTTCTTTGCCACCATGCAGCAGCGGCTGGGCGGCGGCGGTGACTTCGCCTATGCCTACGTGATTTCCCACGAGGTGGGCCACCACGTGCAAAACGAGCTGGGCATTGCCGATCAGGTCACGCGCCGCCAGCGCAGCGCCCGCACCGAGGCCGAGGCCAACAGCTACGGCGTGCGCCTGGAACTGCAGGCCGACTGCTTTGCCGGGGTGTGGGGCAACCGCACCCGCGAGCAGACGAACATCACCCAGGCCGACGTGCAGGAAGCCGTCCGCACCGCCGAGGCCATTGGCGACGACAACCTGCAGCGGCAGTCGCAGGGCCGCGTGGTGCCCGACGCCTTTACCCACGGGTCCAGCCAGCAGCGCGTGAAGTGGTTCATGACAGGCCTGCGCAGCGGCAATCCCAACGACTGCGATACCTTCAGCCTCCCCTATAACCAGCTGTAAACTGCAGGCCGTCTGGGCGGGCCGGGTCTCTTGCACCGGCCCGCTTTTTGCGCTTTGCTAAAGGGGTGTCAGGGTGGGACATTGGGGGAGTGCCGGTGACCGTCCAGCGCAGCGGGCGCCGCCGCACGGTCGCCCTGCAGGTGGCGCCCGGCGCGGTTACCCTGTATGCCCCCGCCCGCCTGACAGCCGCGCAGCTGCAGACGATTCTGGACACCCGGCGCGACTGGGTGGCCCGGCACCTGGCAGAGTTTGCCGCGCGCCCCGCTGGGCGGCCGGCGCCCCACGAGGGCCAGCGGTTGCCGTTTCTGGGCGAGGACTTGCAGCTGCGCCTGAGCCCGGCGGTGCGCGCGCCGCTGCGCGACGGACAGCAGCTGATCCTGCCAGCCGCTGGGCCCGAGGCCGCCCTGGAAATCTGGACGCGCCGGGCCTGTGCCGCGCCCTACCGGACCCTGGTGGCGCATTACGCAGCCCGCCTGGGCGCGGCTGACCGCCTGGGCCGCGTGACCGTCAGTGGCGCCCGCACCCGCTGGGGCAGCTGCGCGGCCAGGGGCGACATCCGCCTGCACTGGAAACTCAGCCGCGCGCCGCTGCCGGTCCTGCATTACGTGGCCCTCCATGAGGCGGCGCATCTGCTGGAACTCAACCACTCGGCGCGCTATTGGGCCCACGTGGCCCGGGTCATGCCTGACTGGGCGGCGCACCGGGTGTGGCTCAAGGCGTACGGCCACACCCTCTGAATAGAGGTGTGGCCGCCTGGGTGCCCGTTTACATCGCCGGCATGGGTTCGGGCAGGCCGGGCGTATCGGGATTCGCGGGGGGTGTGGGCTCTGGCAGGCCCGGGGTATCGGGGTTAGCAGGCGGCTCACTGATGGGGCCTGGGGTGGACTGGCCCGGCATCTGTTCGGGCAGGGGGCCGGGGGTGTTCGTGGGTTCGGTGGCCGGAGCCGCCGGGCGGTCGTAGGGACCCGTCATGTCGTACCTCCTGGTGAAAACAATGCAGGTCCCAGTGTGGGCCAGTGGGGGGGGCACACAGGAGCAAAAGCCGTGAAGGTCTCTTCACGCCGCGCTGCGGTGCGCGGGGGCTGGGCACCGTCACACTGGGGCATGCCGCGCCTGTTGCCCGCCCTGAGTGCCCTGCTGCTCGCTGCTGTGCTGCCCGGTCCGGCAGCCGCCCAGGCCCCCCGCGTCAGTTTCAGTCCCTTTGTCAGTGGCCTGAACCAGGTCACGGCCATCACCCACGCCGGGGACGGTTCGGGGCGCCTGTTCATTGCGCAGCAGGACGGCCGCGTGCGGGTGGTGCAGGGCGGGCGGGTGCAGCCCCAGCTGTTTGCCGACCTGCGCGCCCTGACCCGCGCCGGGGGTGAACGTGGCCTGCTGGGCCTGGCCTTCGATCCGGCCTACAAGACCAACCGGCGCCTGTACGTGCACTACACCGACCGCAACGGCGATACGGTGCTGGCACGTTACGTGGCGGCGGCCGGCGGGCAGCAGGTGAACCCGGGCAGTGCCCAGACCCTGTTCACTGCCCAGCAGCCCTACCCCAACCACAACGGCGGGCAGCTGGCGTTTGGCCCGGACGGCTTTCTGTATCTGGGCCTGGGCGACGGCGGCTCTGGGGGCGATCCACAGAATAATGGTCAGAATCTGGCCTCGCCCCTGGGCAAGATCCTGCGCTTTGATGTGCGGGGTGCGGCGGCCAAACCTGCCCCCGGCAATCCGTTCCTGACCCGCAGCGGCGCCAACCCCAACATCTGGGCGTATGGCCTGCGCAATCCATGGCGCTTTTCCTTTGACCGCCAGACCGGCGACCTGATCATTGCCGATGTGGGCCAGAACGCCTTCGAGGAGATTGACTGGCAGCCCCGCGCAAGCCGGGGCGGCGAGAACTACGGCTGGCGCGTGCGAGAGGGCCGGCAGTGCTTTGAAGACGGCTGCAAGCCCGGCGATTACGTGGAGCCGGTGCTGGTGTACGGCCGTCAGGAAGGCCAGAGTGTCACCGGCGGATACGTGTACCGGGGAAGCGCCATTCCCACGCTCAGGGGCCAGTACGTCTTTGCCGACTTCGCGTCCGGTACAGTCTGGGCCGCGCGCATGACGGGCCGTAACTGGACCAAGAGCACGCTGGGCAAGGTGGGCGGCCCCAGCACCTTCGGTGAGGACGAACGCGGCGAACTGTACGTGGCGGAATACAGCAGCGGGCGAATTCTGAAGCTGGTACGGGGGAACTGAAGGAGGTCAGGGCACCGAGGAGTGCAGAGCAGCTGAATCTGGAACCTCCAGTCGGCTGAACCAGGGAAGGGGGCACCTGTCGCGTTGGGCCAGGGGGTCCTTGGAAGACCAGGGGCCAGGGCGAGGGCCCTGCACACGCCGGTCTGGATACCGCTTGGCCAGCCGCAGTCAAGCGTCTCTGGCCTTCGCACAGGGGAGGGCGCCCTCTTTCTCGGCGGGCCCAGAGCACCTGTTGTCCCGATCTCCAGGCCCGCCCGACGCCCCGACCCCCCGGCACCCTCGGCCACCTGGCCGATGCCCTCACCATGCCCCTTTTGCTTTCCTGCGCTCATGCAGCGCGTGATCGTGATCGGCACTTCCGGGAGCGGCAAAACGACCCTGGCGCGGGCCCTGGCGGCCCGGCTGGGGGTCCCACACGGCGAGCAGGACGCCTGGAACCACCTGGCCGGCTGGCAGGAAGCGCCGCTCCCACAGTTCCGCGCGCAGGTGGCCGCGTTTACCGCGCAGCCCCGCTGGGTCATGGACGGCAATTACAGCCGGGCCCGCGACATCGGCTGGGCGCGGGCCGATACCATTGTGTGGCTGGATTATCCGGCCCCCGTGGTTCTTGGCCGGGTGCTGCGGCGCACCGTCTGGCGGGTGCTCACGCGCCAGGAACTGTGGAACGGTAACCGCGAGACGCTGCGCGGCGCCCTGAGCGCCGAGGGGCCAGTGCGCTGGGCCATGCGGACCCACTGGCGGCGGCGCGGCGAAACCGTGGCGCTGGCGGCGGCCCATCCCCACCTGCAGCTCATTCGCCTGCGGTCGCCGGCCCAGGCCGGGCGGTGGCTCAGGGCGCAGTTCCCGGGGCCTGCCACTCGGTCAGCAGCGGGCGGTGATCGCTGAAGGTCCAGGGCAGCACGCGGCTGCGCACCGGGCGCAGATCGGGGCTCAGCACATGGTCAATCCGCACGCGCAGCGCCGGAAAGGTCCAGCCGGGGCCCTGTCCAGCGTGGTCGTGGGCGCCCGCACCGTAGGCGGCCCGCAGCCGGCGCCACAGCAGCCCGCGCGGCGGGGTGTTCAGGTCGCCGCCCAGCAGCAGCGGCCCCTGGGTCTGGGCTGCCACCCGTGCCAGCACCTGCACCTGTTCGTCACGCGCCGCCCGCGTCCGGTACAGATACGCCCAGTCGCCGGCCAGGGCGTCCACCACCTGCACCGTGCCCAGGTGGGCGTTCACCACAGTCAGGGGCTGTCCCCTCCAGCGCAGGCGAGTAATCAGCAGCTCGCGGCGGTGGCGCGGCAGTGGCACGCGGCGAACCTCCTGCACGGGCAGGCGCGTCAGGGTCGTGACCTCAGCGGCGTGCAGGGCGCGGTAGCCGGGCAGGGCGGCGGCCAGCGCGGCCCGCTGCCCAGGGCGGCGAAAATTGCTTTCCTGCAGCAGAATCACGTCGGCGTTCAGGGCCGCCAGGGCCCGGCCCAGCTTTTCCGGACCTGCCCGGTCGCCTCGCAGCACGTTATAGCTCACCACCCGAAGGTCACCACTTTGCTGCGGGCTCCAGTGCAGCAGGCCCGCGCCCCACAGCGCCAGCAGCGCGCCGACCAGCGCGGCCCGCCGGCCCCGGCGTCGCCACAGGGCCACGCCCAGCACCAGGGGCGCGGGCAGCAGCCACAGCAGCGGGGGCGCGTAGGCCAGCAGCAGGGTGGGCACCGTGCGCTCGCCCAGCACTTCTCCCAGGGCCCAGACCAGGGCCACCCCCACCAGATACAGCCACGCCAGTCGCACCTGTGCACTCTGGCACGGTCCCCGGTGAGCCCGCGTCACACAAAAGAAAGCGGGCGGCACGCCTGCACGCGCGCCGTCTGGCTGTGGTGGGCTGGGCCTAGCGGTACTGCGCGGCCAGTTCGCGGGCCTCCTCACGGGCGGCCAGTTGCTGGCGCTGCACCTGCGCCACGGCGTCGGCCAGGGTCTCTTTCAGCTCGCTCAGGCCCAGATTGCGCAGGGCACTCACCGGAATGCCTTCGGTGCGGGCCACCTCGCGACTCAGCGCTTCGGGATCGGCAGCGTCGGCCTTGTTCAGGGCGATCACCGTGGGCATCTCCCGGAAGCCCAGGTCCTCCAGAATGCGGTTCACGGCGTCCAGGCGGGTGTCAGCCCCAGGGCTGGCGGCGTCCACCACATGCAGCAGCACGTCGGCGTCGCCAATCTCTTCCAGGGTGGCGCGGAACGCCCGGGTCAGGTCGGCGGGCAGGTCGCGGATAAAGCCCACGGTGTCGGTCAGCACCACCGGCCCAATGCCTTCCAGAAAGCCCTGGCGGCTGGTGGGGCGCAGCGTGGCAAACAGTTTGTTCTCGGCCAGCACGCGCCGGGGTTCCTCGGCCGCGTGGGTAAAGGCGTTGAGCAGGGTGGATTTGCCCGCGTTTGTGTAGCCCACAATCGAAATCACAGGCACGTCGTTGCGCGCGCGCTGCTTGCGCCGTTCCTCGCGCCGCTGCGATACACCTTCCAGTTGCTTTTCCAGGAAGCTCAGGCGGTCATTAATCCGGCGGCGGTCCAGCTCCAGCTTTGTTTCCCCGGGCCCGCGCGTGCCGATGGCCCCACCGGCGGCGCTGCCCCCACTGCCCCCGATGCGCGACAGGGCGGCCCCGGCGCCCAGCAGGCGCGGCTTCATGTAGCGCAGCTGCGCCAGTTCCACCTGCAGGCGCGACTCCACACCCTGCGCGTGCAGCGCGAAGATGTCCAGAATCAGCTGCGTGCGGTCAATGATCTTCAGGCCGGTGGCGGCCTCAATCTCGCGCGCCTGGGCCGGACCCAGTTCCTGCCCAAAGATCAGCAGGTCGGCGTCCAGGTGGTACGCCTTGCTGGTCAGTTCTTCCAGTTTCCCGGCGCCCACCAGGGTGCCCGCCTTCAGGTGGCGGCGGAACACCAGTTCCCTGTGAACCACCTCGGCGCCGGCGGTGCGGGCCAGTTCAGCCAGCTCGTCCAGCCGTTCCTCGGCGTCAAATTCGCCCTGGTCAATCTGCACCAGAATGGCGCGTTCGTGGTCCTTTTTGGCCTCGCGGGTGCGGGCGGCGCGGGCAATTTCCTCTTCCAGCGCGCCCACCTGCGCGCCCAGGTCAAACTCGTCAATCTGGAAGGACGGAACGGGGGGCAGAATGCGCCAGTCCTCTTCCTCACCCACCGTGCCGGGCGGCGTCAGGTGGGCCGTGTGGACCAGCCCCGGCTGGCCCTCGGGCCGCACCTCAATGGCGCTGACGGCGTCCAGGCGCTTCAGGAACAGCGTGGAGAGGTCGCTCTTGCTCAGCGCGCCGCCGCGCGGGTGGGTGTGCAGCAGGTGAAAGCCCGCCAGCCGGTGCTCGCCCAGGCGCAGGTCCGGGAATTCGGTCCCCTTGGCGTCGGCCACACTCACCGAGATCACGCGGCCCCGGCGGTCAATCAATACGCCCACTTCCCGGCGCACGTCGTGCGAGAGTTCCGCGAGGTTGCGCGCCAGTTCCGGCGAGCCCACACGCCCGGGTTCAATGCGGCGGCGGTAGAGGTGGCCCAGGGCCTTGAGTTGTGCGGGACGCAGGCCAGACAGGTTGCCATGCACTTTATCGATGGTGGTTCACTTCCTTCAGGGGCGGCTGCGCCGGAGCACAGAGCGCCACGGCAACAGACGGGGAGGTGGAGGGGCGAGCGGGTGCTCTGAGCCCGGGAGGCCACACCTGAGACCCGCGCCGAGCCGCCGCAACGCGCGGGGCCGGGGTGGGCACAGGGTCCAGCATTGCCCCCATTTTAGCGTTGGGGCCGATGCAGAACGTGTGCAATTACAGGAAAATCTTGATCTTCAGGATCATCGTGCGTTCAGGGTAGGGGAGGGACGAGGCAACCCGCATCCGCTGTGTGGCGTACCGTGCAGGGAGATGGCTGCTGCCGAACTGCTGCGCGACACCCTGCGGGAAGTCCTGTATGGCCCGGACGGCCTGTCGGGGCTGTTCAGCGTGCCGGGCCAACCGGGCCTGCTGCAGGCGGCGCATCGCCTGGACTTTGCGGCAGTGCAGACCCACCCGGCACTGGCCCGCCGGGTGCTGGCCCTGCGCCAGCATCTGGAACTCACGGCCGCACAACTGGCCGATCCCTGCGCCCTGCTGAGCGATGAGGCTGATCCCCGGACCTGGGTGCCCGCCACCCCGGCGGCGTGGCAGGGCGAACTCATGGCGTTGGCCCAGGCCGGGCAGGCTCTGTACGGCGCCCTGTATCTGCCCCTGACCGGCGAGCGGCTCCGAACAGCGCACGGCGCCGTGGTGTACGCCGCGCGCGAAGCAGCGGTGCTCTCGGCGTGGCCCACCCTGGGCTGAGTGCCAGCGGACCCACAACAAAACCCCCAGGCGTGAACCTGGGGGCGGTTTGGCGAAGAGGGTGGGATTCGAACCCACGGTAGCCTTGCGACTACTTCGGTTTTCGAGACCGACCCATTCAACCACTCTGGCACCTCTCCGCACAAGAAGTCCGCACAGACAGAACGGGCAGAGCGGAGTGTAGCACAGCCCCGCGCGGCTGCACAGGGGGCGCGTCGGCGCAAGGGGCGGCGGGCCCCTTGCGCCGCTTGCCTGGGGCAGCGTATGCTGCGAAGGTTGAAAACTGCCCCGGTTCCGGGTTGCACCAGGGGGGTTTTTCGGCCGGCCACCGCCGGCGCGGTCCACATCCGGGCCGCTGCCCAGGCGCGGTGCGCGATCACCTCAAGCCTTTCACCCGTCAACCCTGTGCCGCCCCGTCCGCGTGGCGCGGCCACCCGCCCTCTCCACAAGCATCTGCTTAGCCCAGTCTAGGAGTGATTTCCCCTGCCTACCACCCAGCAACTGCTTCGTAAGGGTCGCAAGACGATCCAGAAGAAGAGCAAGGTTCCTGCCCTTAAAGGCAGCCCCTTCCGCCGCGGCGTGTGCACGGTCGTCAAGACCACCACCCCCAAGAAGCCGAACTCGGCGCTGCGCAAGATCGCCCGCGTGCGGCTGTCGAGCGCCTTCGAGGTCACCGCCTACATTCCCGGTGAAGGCCACAACCTGCAGGAGCACAGCGTGGTGCTGATTCGCGGTGGCCGTGTCAAGGACCTGCCCGGCGTGCGCTACCACATTGTGCGCGGCAGCCTGGATACCCAGGGCGTCAAAGACCGCAACAAGAGCCGCTCCAAGTACGGCACCAAGAAGCCCAAGGCCGGCGCTGCCGCTGCGGGCGCGAAGAAGAAGTAAGACCCACTTGCGCGTGCCCACGCTGGGCCGCGCCGGGTCTGCCTTCACCCCAAGGGGTGATGCCAATGAAGCACGTTATTCGCGCCTGAAGTGCGCGCCGCTCGCCCAGCAGGGGCTGGGTTGAGCCTCAAGGGAGTCAACCATGGCACGTCGCCGCCAAGCTGAAGTGCGCGTTGTCCAGCCCGACCTGGTGTACCAGGACGTACTGGTAAGCGCAATGATCAACCGCATCATGCGGGATGGAAAGAAGAACCTCGCCAGCCGCATTTTCTACGGCGCCATGAAGCTCGTTCAGGAGCGTACCGGTCAGGAGTCCCTGAAAATCTTCAAGCAGGCGTATGACAACGTCAAACCGCGCGTGGAAGTGCGCAGCCGCCGTGTGGGCGGTTCGACCTACCAGGTGCCCGTGGAGCCCACCGAGCGCCGCAAGCAGAGCCTGACCCTGCGCTGGATGATCAGCGCCGTGGACGGCCGCCCCGAGCGCACCGCCATTGAGCGTCTGGCCGGCGAGATCATGGACGCCGCGCAGGGCCGTGGCGGCGCCATCAAGAAGAAAGACGACGTGGAGCGCATGGCGGAAGCCAACCGCGCCTACGCGCACTACCGCTGGTAATTCCGGTTTTGGGGCCAGGCCCCAGAATCCGAGCGGAGCGAGCAGGAACCGAAGTGTCTCTCGCGCAACGTAGCAGGAAGCGGCGCTGTTCCGATTGATGCGGAGTGCAGCGGGAGACACGGGAAAGCCCACACGGATGAAAGGAATTGTCGGACGGTAGGTGCCCCCTGCCGTCCATCTCGCGTGAAGCGAGACCCAGCCGCCCCCAGCCCCCACAGGGTGCCGAACTGACGGTGACGAGACACGTCGCCCCACAGAATCAGGGAGTCTTATGACCACCAAAGCCCAGAGTTACCTCACCCACTTCCGCAATATCGGAATTGCCGCCCACATTGACGCCGGCAAGACCACCACCACCGAGCGCATCCTGTACTACACCGGGCGCACCCACAACATCGGTGAAGTGCACGACGGCGCCGCCACCATGGACTGGATGGAGCAGGAGCGCGAGCGCGGCATCACCATCACCGCCGCCGCCACCACCGCCAAGTGGACTCGCAGCGGCACCGAGCAGGAATACGTCGTCAACATCATTGACACGCCCGGTCACGTGGACTTCACCATTGAGGTGGAGCGCTCCATGCGCGTGCTGGACGGCGCGGTGGCCGTGTTTGACTCCAGCCAGGGCGTGGAGCCGCAGAGCGAAACTGTGTGGCGTCAGGCCGACCGGTACGGCGTGCCCCGCATCGCGTTCTCCAACAAGATGGACAAGACCGGCGCGAGCTTCGAGCTGGTGCTGAGCGACATCCGCGAGCGCCTGGGCGCCATTCCTGCTCCTATTCAGTACCCCATGGGCCAGGAAAGCGAGTTCAAGGGCATCATCGACATCGTGCGTCAGCGTGCCTACACGTACACCAACGACCTGGGCACCGAGATTCAGGAGCACGACGTGCCCGCCGAGTACGCCGACAAGGTGACCGAGATGCGCGCGGCCCTGATTGAAGCCGCCGCCGAGGTGGACGAAGACCTGATGATGATGTACCTCGAAGGCGAGGAACCCAGCGTGGAGCAGCTGGTCGCCGCGCTGCGCAAGGGCACCATCGAGAAGAAGATCTTCCCCGTGCTGTGCGGCAGCGCCCTGAAGAACAAGGGCGTGCAGCTGCTCCTCGACGCCGTGGTGGACTACCTGCCCAGCCCGCTGGAAGTGCCGGCCATCAAGGGCAAGATCGAGGACACCGAGGACACCATTGAGTTCCCCGCTGACCCCGAGGGCAAGCTGGCTGCACTGGCGTTCAAGATCATGGCTGACCCCTACGTGGGCCGCCTGACCTTCGTGCGCATTTACTCGGGCACCCTGCAGTCGGGCAGCTACGTGTACAACGCCAGCAAGGAAAAGCGCGAGCGTGTGGGCCGTCTGCTGAAGATGCACGCCAACAGCCGCGAGGAAGTGACCGAGCTGAAGGCCGGCGAACTGGGCGCCGTGATCGGCCTCAAGGACGCGGGCACCGGCAACACCCTGATTGGCGACGGTGACGACAAGGTGCTGCTCGAAAGCATTGACGTGCCCGAGCCTGTGATCAAGCTGGCCATCGAGCCCAAGACCAAGGCCGACCAGGAAAAGATGGGCATTGGGCTGCAGAAGCTGGCCGAAGAAGACCCCACCTTCAAGGTGGAAACCGACCAGGAGTCCGGCCAGACCACCATTGCCGGCATGGGCGAGCTGCACCTGGAAATCCTGGTGGACCGCCTGAAGCGCGAGTACAAGGTGGAAGCGAACGTGGGCGCGCCCCAGGTGGCCTTCCGTGAAACGATCACCCGCGCGGTGGACGTGGAAGGCAAGTTCGTGCGTCAGTCGGGCGGCCGTGGTCAGTTCGGCCACGTGAAGATCAAGGCCGAGCCCCTGGAGCCCGGCGCCGGCTTCGTCTTTGAGAACGCCATCGTAGGCGGCACCGTGCCCCGTGAATACGTGGGCCCCGCCCAGAAGGGCATTGAAGAAGCCATGCAGAGCGGCCCCATGCTGGGCTTCCCCGTGGTGGACATGAAGGTCACCATTTACGACGGCAGCTACCACGAAGTGGACTCCTCGGAAATGGCGTTCAAGATCGCCGGTTCCATGGCGCTCAAAGAAGCCGTGCAGAAGGGCGCCCCCGCCCTGCTGGAGCCCATCATGCGCGTCGAAGTGACGGTCCCCGAGGACTACATGGGCGACATCATTGGTGACCTGAACAGCCGCCGTGGCCAGATTCAGGGCATGGAAGCCCGCGGCAACGCACAGATCGTGAAGGCCTTCGTGCCTCTGAGCGAGATGTTCGGCTACGCCACCGACATGCGCTCCATGACCCAGGGCCGCGCCAGCTACTCCATGTTCTTCGATCACTACAGCCAGGTGCCGAACAACATTGCCCAGCAGCTGATGAAGAAGTAAATTCCATCCGGGATGGGGGAGCGTCCGCTCAGGGCGCTCCTTTTTTTGGCTTTGGCGGTCGGCAGAAGAATGCTGAAGCGACGAGGCTGGCGGTGGGGCGGCCAGCCCGCGCATAGGCAGAGCCCTGGTGACCCGCCGCGCTACTCTGCAGGCATGACGGTGCCTGCTCCTGCTCCCGGCGTCCCGCCCAAACGCCTGAACTTTCTGACCATTCCGCTGCTGGTCCTGCTGCTGTATTCAGCGTTCTCGCTGCTGGCCCTGCCCTTCCTGGGCCCTCAGCTGCAGAGCATGCTGCCTGAACTGCAGGGGCAGCTGGGCCTGCCCGGCGAGGTGCTGCCCCTATCACTGATTCCCACGGTGCTGTGGCTGTCGTTTGCGCTGACTGTATTGCAGATTCTCTGGCTGTATTACACGCGCCGCGCGGTGCTGGAGGGCCGGGGCTGGGGCCGGGTGTCCAGCATCGTGGTGGCGGTGTTCAGCCTCCTGCTGTTTCCACTGGGCACGGTGCTGGGTCTGGTCATGCTGATCGGCGCGTTTGACCGGGACGTGGTGGCCTACACGCGCCGCTGAGCCGGAGCAGACCGGGGAGTCGTCACGCAGGTCGTGACGGCTCTACCCCTTGCCCAACTGAGCCGGATCATGTACCCTACATCTTCGGTGCGCCGTGAGGCCCCAGCCTTCGTTGAGTCTGGCTTAACCCACCAGTGTCAAGAAGGCTCCGGGAAGCGGCGCAGCGTGCCAGCATGGTGGGACACCACCCTGGCGAGATTCAACCCAATGTGGGCGTCACGCGCCTCCAGAACCCTGCGGCATGCGCGGGGGGAGCCCGATCAAAGGGCGGTTTTGCGTGGGTCCACCGCTTGGAGGGAGTAAAGAACATGGCAAAAGGAACGTTTGAACGCACGAAGCCGCACGTGAACGTGGGGACGATTGGGCACGTGGACCATGGGAAAACCACCCTGACGGCCGCCATCACCTTCACGGCCGCCGCCGCTGACCCGAC